>DQTF01000070.1 GCA_015662935.1 Crocinitomicaceae bacterium
CTCCTTAAAATATTTCTTTTCAGAATCACTTTCTACAAGTTCAGGAGAGGAAGTTTCAACGCGAGAAGTGAAGAAAATTCTTTCGGATGCTGTTGATAATGAACCAAAACGAAAGCCATTGACAGATGAGAAATTAGCAATTCTACTAAAAGAAAAAGGATACAACATCGCCCGAAGAACAGTGGCGAAATACCGAGAACAACTTCATATTCCTGTCGCTCGATTAAGAAAAGAACTGTAATGCAAAATATTGCTCAAGCAATTTCTTGGGTTTTTAATCCGCTGATAATGCCCGTATATGGCTTGTTATTGGTTATGTATATACCGTCAGATCATTTGACGTATAATCCTTATTGCATGTACTACCTTCCGGTAGAAAATAAAATGTCAATTATCTACATCTTTTTATTATTTGGTTTTGCAGCACCAGGCTTATCCTTTTATTTATTGCAAAGAAGAAATATCATTCAATCGATAGAAATGGATAGCCGCAAAGAAAGAATGATTCCAATCATTATTATGTTTGCTTATTGTTTGATGCTTTACTTATTGCTCTTATACCTATCGAAAGGATCTACTTTGTTACCTAAATATATCTATGCTCTTCCACTATCAGGTGTACTACTTACCTTCGTTTTCTTTTTTCTCAACAAGTGGAAAAAAATTAGTATTCACGCCGCTGCATCTGGCATTTTAGTTGGTTTTGTACTTGCCTATATATTAGGTCATGTAGAATTCGAATTAATCATGTTAGCAATAGCTATTGTCATTTCTGGATTAGTTATGTCTGCACGATTGTTTTTAGAAAAGCATACACTAACAGAAACAATTATTGGTTGGGTAATTGGAGTTTTTATTACTTTTTCCGTTAATTATTTTTATTTTTACTGACCAAAGGCAAGATTTTTGAAGCCAAAACCCATAAATTAAGAAACATGAAAAAATCATCAATACTATTAATGCTTCTATCACTTGCAATTGTATTTGCTTGTGGTACATCAAAGAATAAAGGTGGAAAAAAAGGAATTAACCTTTTTACATTACAACAAGATAAAGAATTTGGAGCACAAGTGGCTGCTGAAATTGATGGAAATTCAGCGCAATACCCATTGTTAGATTCTGTTCAATACAAAGCAGCTTATGATTTTGTTTACAAAGTGAGAGATAAAATCTTAGCTTCTGGCAACGTTGTTCATAAAGATGATTTTAATTGGAGATTGAGAATTATTCACGATGATAGTACATTGAATGCATTTTGTACACCAGGAGGTTACATTTATATCTATACAGGTATTTTAAAGTTCTTGGACACTGAAGATCAATTTGCAGGTGTATTAGGACATGAAATTGCACATGCTGATATGCGACATTCAACACGTCAAATGACTAGAATGTATGGAATACAAGTCCTGTTAGATGTTTTAGCAGGAGATATGGCTGCGTTAAAACAAGTGACTAGTGGACTTTTAGGATTAAAATTTTCTAGAAAAGCGGAAGCTCAAGCTGATGAAATGTCTGTCAATTATCTATGCCCAACAGATTATAACGCTGACGGAGGTGCAGGGTTCTTTATTAAAATTCAAGAAATGGGCGGAGCTAGAACTCCGGAATTTTTAAGTACTCATCCTGACCCAGGAGACAGGGTAGAACATTTTCAAAATTTAGCAATCACAAATGGTTGCCAAGGGAGAAATAATTATGCTGCTGAATACAAAGCAATGATTGCAACACTGCCCCAATAAGAATAATTTTTTTATTCAAACGCCAGTTTAGTACTGGCGTTTTTTTGTATATTGTTGGTTCAACCTATAAAAATGAAAACTAAACGAACCTCTCTAAACGACATTGCAAAAGCATTGAGTGTTTCTAAAGCAACGGTATCTTTTGTTTTAAATGACAAAGGAGATCAATTTAACATCAGTAAAAAGAAGCAAGAACTTATTCGTTCAAAAGCGAAAGAACTTTCGTACGTGCCTAATTTCTTTGCAAAAAGTTTACGACAAGGTTCTACTAAAACAATAGGCTTAGTATTACCTGATATTTCTAATCCATTTTATGGAGAGTTGTGTAAAACAATTCAGCAAACACTTTTTGATGCAGGGTATAGTACATACATTATAAATTCAAACGACGATAAAGAACAAGAAACGACATTGATGCGTGGTTTGATTCAGCGTTGTATTGATGGAATGATTATCGTTCCTAGTAATGATATTAAAGAGATTATCCCTGTTTTGCATGAAACACATATTCCTGTGGTGTTTACAGATCGACCAGGAGATGATTTAACAGATTTTATAGGAATCGATAATAAGAAAGAAGCAGAAAAGCTCGTCAATTCATTTAAAAATAAACCAAAGAAAATTACTGCTTTTGCTTCAGAAGAATTAGATGCAAATCTAAAATTACGAATAGACGAAATTCAAGAAGCGTGTAAAAAGATGAAAGTCAATTGTGAAGTAATTACTTTAACTAAAAATCAGAAAGACTCTGATAAAATTATCCAAGAGCAATTAAAGAAGGGTTCAGATGCATTTGTTTCACTGAATAGTCGAGTGATATTCAAAATCGTCTCTTCGCTACATACACTTCAAGCAAAAATTGGAACAGATGTGAAATTGATTTCTTTTGATGATCATGAAGCATTTACTTATATGTCACCATCAATTTCAGCTATTCAACAGCCAGTATTAGATATTGCTATTCAAGCAGCAGAAAGAATGGTTGAACGTTTAGCGGATGATTCTTTACCGTCTGGTAAGCAAATAGTATTGGATTGCGAATTTAAAGCGAGAGAATCACATTAGACTTAAATATACAACAATTGAAAAAGGGCATGAAATTATATTTCATGCCCTTTTTCAATGTTAGTAGTTTTTTAAACCAACTCAACTAGTAAAGTGTCATCAGTCTTAGTTACTTTCGCAACGCCGTTTTTAGTCAGTCCTTTTATGCCTTTATCCCATTGCTTACCACTCAAACCCGCTTGTGATTTGAGCTCCAGCAATCCCATTGATTCTTCTTTTGAAAGAATGTTAAAGATGATTTTCTCATTCTCCGTCAAAGTTGGACCTTGCTTTCCAAATACTTCTGGTTTCATTTGAGGAAAGAATAAAACCTCTTGAATAGAAGGATTATTCGTTAAAAACATAATCAATCTGTCCATCCCGATTCCCATTCCACTTGTTGGTGGCATTCCGTATTCTAAAGAACGCAAGAAATCTTGATCAATGAATTCACTTGCTTCATCATCTCCTTTTTGAGCTAATTTTATTTGCTCTTCAAAACGTTCTCTTTGGTCAATCGGGTCATTCAGTTCAGAATAAGCATTAGCAATTTCTTTTCCGCAAACCATTAATTCAAAACGCTCTGTCAATGAAGAATCTTCTCGATGTTCTTTGCACAAAGGCGACATTTCTTTTGGATAATCAGTGATAAATGTTGGTTGGATATAGTTTCCTTCGCATTTCTCTCCGAAAATCTCATCAATGAGTTTGCCTACACCCATCGTTTCATTCACTTCAATGTTCATTTTTTGACAAGCAGCTCTCAATTCATCTTCCGTTTTATCCTTGATGTCAAAATCGGTAAAATCAATGATTGCTTGGCGCATCGTTACTCTTTTGTAGGGTGCTTTGAAGTCTATTTCATGTTCTCCAAAAGTCGCTTTTGAAGTTCCGTTAACGGCAATGGCACAATGTTCCAACAAACGTTCGCAGAAATCCATCATCCAGTTGTAATCCTTGTAAGAAACATAGATTTCCATGGCTGTAAACTCAGGATTGTGCGTTCTGTCCATTCCTTCATTTCTGAAATTCTTGGAGAATTCATAAACGCCATCAAATCCACCAACAATTAGTCTTTTTAGATACAATTCATTGGCAATTCTCATGTACAATGGAATATCCAAAGCATTGTGATGCGTCGCAAAAGGACGAGCTGCGGCACCACCAGCAATTGCTTGCAAGATTGGTGTTTCAACCTCCATGTAACCGGCATCGTTGAAGAAGTTTCTCATCGCTGTAAACAACTTCGTTCTTTTCACAAAAATCTCTTTCACGTGAGGATTCACCACCAAATCAGCATAGCGCTGTCTGTATCTCATTTCAGGGTCGGTGAATGCATCGTGAATTTTTCCATCTGCATCCGTTTTTGGAAGAGGCAAAGGTTTCAAGGACTTGCTCAAAAGTGTAATTTCACTTGCTTTCACGGAAATCTCACCCACTTTTGTCTTAAAAACGGTCCCTTTTACACCGATAAAGTCGCCTAAGTCTAATAATTTCTTAAAAACTTGGTTGTAGTGTGTTTTATCTTCTCCGGGGCAAATTTCATCTCTATTTACATAGATTTGAATTCTCCCTTCAGCATCTTGCAACTCTGCAAACGCCGCTTTCCCCATGTCACGTTGCGACATCATTCTGCCGGCAATCACCACCTCTTTTCCTTCTTCGAATTTCTGTTTTATAACAGTAGAATAATCAGTTACCGGAAATAAATCCGCCGGATATGGGTTGATTCCCAAATCACGCAAACGATTCAACTTCTCTCTACGTTGAATTTCTTGGTCTGAAAGTTCTATAGTGCTCATATAAAATTATTAAGTCATCAAAGATATCTAATTAATGTAGAATTAAGAATTAAGAATTAAGAATTGTTGAGAATTCGACTATTTGAAGTTGATTCTTGTTATAATTCTAATACCCACCTGCTTTAACAATTCATAATCTAACAGGAGTCAACTTCTAACACCATCCCACTTCAATAATTCATAATTCTAACACCCATTTACATCAAAACCATTACATTTACCCCATGTCTTTCGAAACAGTAAAAGCCTTGCACATTATTTTTGTAGTCAGTTGGTTCGCCGGCCTGTTCTACATTGTTCGCTTGTTTATCTATCACATTGAGGCGCAAGAACGCGACGAGGTTGCCAAAGAAATTCTTTCAGAACAGTTTAAAATCATGGAAAAACGACTGTGGTGGATTATCACAACGCCCGCTATGATTCTCACCATTGTTTTTGGAACGTGGATGCTAGTTCTTGTCCCAGGATATTTGCAAATGCCGTGGATGCACGTCAAGCTTGGGTTTGTGGCGATGCTGTTATTCTACCATTTCGTTTGCCAAACGACGATGTTCAACCTTGCAAAAGGAATTTTTAAGTGGAAATCGAACAGTTTGCGCTTGTTTAACGAGATTGCCACCTTGGGTTTAGTTGCCATCGTTTTTTTAGTCGTCAAAAAGAATTCTCTGGATTGGATTTCAGGAACGATTGGTTTCTTTGCCGTTGCAATTGGGTTGATGATTCTGATTAAGATTTATAAGAGGGTAAGGAAATCTTAATCTGCTTTGTAGGTTTCTAGTGTGAATTTTACGTTTTTTAATTGGATTTCACTACCGTCCTTATTCCAGATGTAAAGAGCAATCATGTCTAGTTCTTGCATATAATCATATACTTGTCTTTCTATAATTAAATGCGACCATTCGTTTAGCCCTTCATATCTATCATTAAAAAGCTCTATTGCTTGGTACTCATATTCACTCCCTTCTAACTGTTTAGAATCCATGACCAGAAAGATATTTCTTAAGGGAGTCGTGGTTATTTTTTTATCTAATTCTATTCGAATGTAAAGACGTTCATTTGTTCTATTTTCAATAAATTTTTGTCTGCACGTTAAAGCAAATTCAGTGTCCGAATCAATGTTTATTATTTCCTTCTGGTCTAACAAGACATCTTGTTTAATCATTTTTCCAAAGGGAATTGGTGACAAGGTAAATTGCCATCGGTCTTTATTTTTTTCGTTCCAAAACATCATGCTTTTAAAATAATTAGCAGATGTAAAACGTTGATTTACATGGTTTCCCGAATTGAATTGTTGAGTTCGAATTAAACTTAAAACAGAGAATAAAACACTAAAAAGCACTGTGGTTTTATAGTATTTAATCGCAAAATGAACTAGAGGAAAAGCAAAAAAGAACAAATGCTCGGTGAAAGGTCTATTTCCAAATGGAGTTTCGTAATCCCAACACCACCAAGAAGCAATAACCCAAAGGTTAATAAAAAAGTAAATTAGCCAACTAGTTGCTGCAAATGAATTTTTTTTAAACCAGATGATACACCCGAATATTGAAAGAATTAGAAGTGGTGTGTGAACAAACAATCCAACTCTAAAGCTAAATAGATTGTCAATTATTTTAGAATTTAAAAAATTAAAACCTTCACCTGTGTAAGACCAAGCAATCCAATTACCTGTTTGCCATTTCCACAGAATAAAAATAATACTAGCAACTATTGAAAAACCTAGAACTCCAACAAAAAACTGAAGTCCTTTTGATTGAAATAATCGATTTAAGAATGACTTAAAATTATTTAAGTCACCAAGTAGAAAAGGAATAGTTAAAATAATTAACAAATTGGTTGGGCGAACAATAAAGATGAGTCCAATAATTATAGCAAATATAAAAATACGTCGTGTTGTTTGTTTCTGTTTGATTTTAAGAAGAGAATAGGTGAAAAATCCAAACAATGTAAAAGAATAAAGGTGACTAAAACTTGGCATCTCACTGATGTATAAAAATAGAGGTGTAGCTATGTATGTGGCAATTGTTACAAGATTTACTTCTTTTTTATTTTTAGGGAAAAATAAACGAAGGCTTTTAAAAAAGAATATTAAACCTAAGAAAGCGTAAAATATACTCCCTAAGTAAAAGAAGATTTGAAATCCCTTTGAATACCCATTAGAATCACCTCCTTTTAACCATGATGTAAAATATGCGAAAGCAAAAACAGGTGATTGTAAAACAGCTACTCCAGGAAAAAATTTATTATAATTTTTTCCTGACTTAGTTTTGTGAATATACAGGGGTTTGTAATCAGATACAATCTCTTTTCTTTGAGCTTTAACACATGAAGCATAACTAGCATCATTATATATAAAAATAGCTGGTAAGTAAGAATAGTAACCGTCTCCATCTGACCTTATAATGTCGTTAGAGCCGTAATTGTTAAATGTGTTGTAGAAAAAAAAGAAAAACAGTAGAATGGAAAAAACTCCTACAGATTTGTTTAGTTGAAAGAAATTGAACAAGCTTTTCATAATTGAACGAAGATATATATATTAAAACACATTCTTCATTTCTTGAGCCGACTTTCTTAAAATCTCCATTAATTGAATATCTTTATCCTCAAACAACATTTCGATAAACTCAACACATAGGAATTATGTACAACAATATCATATCAGAGCAAAAAGGGCAGATTAATTACATTACTATTAATCGTCCCAAGCAAATGAACGCGCTTAATAAAGAAACAATTGAAGAATTACATCAAGCAATGAAAAGCGCAGATGAGAATTCAGAGATTGGCGTAATTATTTTAACAGGTTCAGGAGAAAAAGCATTTGTTGCAGGAGCAGATATCAAAGAATTTGCAGATTTTTCTATTTCACAAGGTGGAGAATTAGCAATGAATGGTCAGAAAATACTTTTTTCATTTATGGAGAATTTGTCAACGCCAATAATTGCTGCAGTGAATGGTTTTGCACTCGGCGGAGGATTAGAATTAGCAATGGCATCGCACATTCGTGTGGCTTCGAGCAACGCAAGAATGGGATTGCCCGAAGTTTCTTTGGGAGTCATTCCAGGTTACGGAGGTACGCAACGCTTAACGCAACTCGTTGGAAAAGGAAAAGCCAACGAAATGGTTTTCACTGCCGGAATGATTAAAGCAGACGATGCTCTTTCGTGGGGATTGGTAAATTATGTCGTTGAACCAGAAGAATTAATCGCAAAAGCAGAAGATATTGCCGGAAGAATTTTAAAGAACTCGGCAAGTGCTATAAGTTCTGCTATCAGAGCAATAAACGCCAATTTTGAGGACGGAGTAAATGGTTTTGAGGTCGAAATTGAAGAATTCGGAAAGTGCTTCGGAACAGCAGACTTCAAAGAAGGAACAACGGCATTTATGGAGAAAAGAAAAGCAAATTTTAGAGGATAAAATTGAGTTCAATTAAAAAATTAGTCGGACAGACAGCCATTTATGGTTTACCAACAATTGTTGGTAGACTGCTGAACTATTTTTTAGTGCCGCTATATACTAGTCCAGGGAAGTTTAAACCTTCTGAATACGGTGTTTTATCCGAGTTGTATGCTTGGGTCACTTTTATGATTATTCTACTTCCTCTCGGGATGGAGACGGCATTTTTTAAGTTTATTAACGAGAAAGAAGATAAAGACAAAGTTTTTCGGAATAGTTTTATTACCGTCGCAGTTTTTAGTTTGTCTTTTTATATTCTTGTATTCTTTGGAAGTCAGAGTATTGCAAATTGGCTAGGGTATCCTAATCATGTTGAGTTTGTAATATTAATGGCTGGGATTGTTTCTATTGATGCAGTTACAGCTCTACCAATGGCAAAGTTACGTTCCGATAGTAAGGCGAAAAAATTCGCAACAATCCATTTTACAGCAATCATAGTTAACATTGTCTTAAACTTATTAATTATTGGTTTTTTATTCAATCCAAAAGAACCAATGGAAGCAGTTTTGCTTATTCTGTTGGCGAATTTATTAGCATCGGCTGTTAAAGTTATTGGGACGCATCAAGATTTTATTGGAGTTAAATGGACGTTTGATAAGGTGTTGGCTAAAGAGATGCTACGTTACTCATTACCCCTAGTTGTTGCCGGTTTTGCCGGAATGATAAACGAAACGTTAGACCGAGTAATGATGAAACCTTTACTCATGAGCGCAGGTGAAACGAGAAAACACGCTTTAGGACAAGTTGGAATTTACAGCGCTGTTTACAAGCTGGCAATGATAGTAACCATCTTTTTGCAAGCCTATCGCTATGCTGCAGAGCCTTTCTTTTTCTCCCATGCGAAAAATGAAAATAGAAATGTTTTATATGTGAAAATTATGAACTATTTCATTGCGGCAGTTTGCATCATTTTTATGGGTGTTTCTATGAATATCGACATCTTCAAGCATTTCATTCGAAGTGAGGTTTATTGGGTAGGATTAGGAGTCGTTCCTATTCTCTTAATAGCAAACGTTTTCTTAGGGATTTATATCAATCAATCTATTTGGTATAAGTTAAGTGGACAAACCCGATTTGGTGCATACATTGCTATCGGTGGTGCAACAATTACTGTCCTAATCAACCTTATTTTTATCCCAATTTACGGTTTTTGGGCTTCTGCTTGGGCAACGTTGATTGTCTATGCACTACAAATGATAGCATCTTACTTATTGGGGCAAAAGTATTATCCGATTAACTATAACCTGAGAAAATTTGCACTGTATTTCGGTGTCGCTTTGTTCTTCTTCTTAGTCACTCATTTCGTTGATTTAGATCCGACAAAAATGACGATTCGTAAATTCTTCTTCCATAATTCATTGATTTTATTGTATGTAGCAATGGTGTGGAGAATTGAGAAAGGGAAAATCAAAGCTTAATTCTCAACGCTCTAACGTTTATAACTTCTCCGAAATTCAACCCTTCTCAAGGCAGCAATCACTTAATCTTTCTTATTTTTGAAGATTAGATTTTTGTTTCGAGCGTTCTAAAAACCGAAGGCTTGAATACTCAAAAGCTCCAATAATAATGAAA
The DNA here is from genome assembly GCA_015662935.1 of Crocinitomicaceae bacterium. GTDB lineage: Bacteria > Bacteroidota > Bacteroidia > Flavobacteriales_D > Crocinitomicaceae > UBA4466. The sequence continues at coordinate 9,614 of DQTF01000070.1, forward strand.
GTAAAAATTATCAATCAATCAAAGCACGATTTACCATCCTATGAAACGATTGCGTCAGCAGGATTAGATGTGCGTGCGAACATTGAAGAATCAATTGAATTAAAACCGCTTGCAAGAACACTTGTGAAAACAGGATTATTCATGGAAATTCCAGTTGGCTACGAATGTCAAGTTCGTCCTCGTAGTGGATTGGCATTGAAAAAAGGAGTTTCCGTTTTGAATTCTCCTGGAACAATCGATGCAGATTATCGAGGAGAAGTAGGAGTGATTTTGGTCAACTTATCGGATGAAACTTTTGTGATTGAGAATGGAGAAAGAATCGCTCAACTGGTCTTTGCGAAAGTAGAACAAGCAGAATGGGAGCAAGTAAAAAGATTAACAGAAACCGACCGAGGAGCAGGAGGATTTGGCTCAACGGGAGTAAAATAAATGAAACATTGAAACATTAGAACATTAAATCATGAAAATAATCGTACCAATGGCAGGCCGAGGAAGTAGACTTCGCCCACATACATTAACAGTGCCGAAACCATTGATTCCAGTGGCGGGTCAACCTATCGTTCATCGTTTGGTGAAAGACATTGCAGGAATTGTTGGAGAGAAAATAGAAGAAGTAGCTTTTATTTTAGGAGACCCAGCATTCTTTGGTGATGAGGTAGTTGCTAGTTTAACCAAATTAGCAGAAGATTTAGGTGCAAAAGCGTCTATTTATCGCCAGAATGAACCTTTGGGAACAGGACACGCAATTATGTGCGCCAAAGATTCTCTTTCTGGACCAACTGTGATTGCTTATGCCGACACCTTGATTCAAGCCGACTTTCAATTAGATCCATCTGCCGATGCAGTGATTTGGGTGAAGCAAGTTGATGCGCCTGAAGCTTTTGGTGTCGTAAAATTGAATGACAAGCAAGAGATTGTAGAATTGGTTGAGAAACCACAAGAGTTTGTGAGTGACCAAGCTGTTATTGGTATTTATTATTTCAAAGAAGTGGCAGATTTGAAGGAAGAACTGCAACACGTCTTGGATAATAACATCATCAATGGTGGTGAATACCAAATCAATGACGGCATCCTTGGAATGATGGCGAAAGGAAAGGTTTTCAAAACCGGACAAGTGGATCAGTGGATGGATTGTGGAAACAAGAAAGTAACCGTTGAAACCAACCAGCAAGTTCTAAAAAATGAACAGGCAAAAGGAGTGAATACCATTCATTCTTCGGTAATCCTGAAAAATTCTAAAATCATTGAGCCTTGTTTTATTGGAGAGAATGTGAAATTAGTCAACTCTATTGTTGGTCCTTTTGCATCAATTGGAGCAAATTCGGAAATTGTTTTTTCAGTAGTCAATAATTCGATAATTCAACATGAGGTAATCATTAAAAATACAGTGATAACAAATTCAATGATAGGCTCTAAATCGGAGTACAATGGTTTGGCGCGAGATTTGAGTTTAGGAGATTATTCTAAAGTGGATGAGTAAATATTTATTACATATCGTTCTTATTCTTTTCATTGCAAATGCATGTGGAACGAAAAAAGTAGCGCAGAATTCTCCCAAACAAATTAGCAAGAAAGATTATCCTTATATTACAAAGTTCCATGAAGGAATTAGATTAAAAACGAAGGGTAGAAAAGAAGAAGCAATTGCAAAATTTGAAGAGTGTTTAACCATCCGTCAAGATGATGATGCTGTTTATTATGCGCTTTCTAAACTGGAGTTCTCAAAAGGGAATCTTGAGCAATCAGCAAATTACATCGTTAAAGCGAATGAGATTGATCCTGATAACACATGGTATATTCAAGAACTTGCATACATGTTTTATGAAACAGGAAATTTTGAAAAATCCGTTGCTGCTTTTGAACAACTAGTTGAAATTGAACCTCGTAATGTGGATTGGCAATATGGTTATGCTGAAGCATTGGTGCGTGTTGGTAAAACAGAAAAAGCAATCGATGCGTTGAATAAAACGGAAGATCAGGTTGGAGCAAATCCACAATTGGCCATTCAAAAGTATCAGTTGTACATGGATTTAAAGAAGCCAGAAAAGGCGGTATCTGAATTGTCTGAAGCCAGAAAATTATTTCCAAAAGATGCACAACTAATAGCAAAACTGGTTGATCATTATTACAAGTATGGAGAACAACAAAAAGCAGTCGATATGTTGGAAGAGTTAGTGCTTGCAGACCCAGACAATGGGCGCGCGCATTTGACTTTAGCAGATGTTTATTTGCAAAAGAAAGATATGACTAAGGCTTATGAGCAACTTGAACTTGCTTTCCATTCTTCGGACATTGATTTGGATACAAAAATGAAGATTTTGATTACGATTTTAGAATCTTCCTCTAAGATTGATGAACCCGTTTACAAACTGGTTGATGAACTCATTCAAGTGCATCCAACTGAAGCAAAAGCGCATTCTATCAGGGGCGATTATTTATTGAGGGCAGAAAAAGATGAAGCGGCATTACTTTCCTACAAAGAGGCATTGAAGTACGATAATTCACAGTTCCCAATATGGAATCAAGTGTTGATAATGGAATATCAGGCGAATGATTATCCGGCTTTATACGCCGATAGTAAAGAATGTTTGACTTTGTTTCCATCCATCTCAGTTGTTTACTTGTTAAATGGCGTAAGCTCAAATCAACTTGATAAATACGAAGAAGCTGTTGATGCCCTTTCTGTTGGAGTGGAGATGGTTGTAAAAGATAAAACTCTTGAAGCAGAGTTTTATGGGCAAATGGGAACTGCTTATTTTGGATTGAAAGATTTTGGTACAGGTAAAAAGAAGTACCAAAAGGCAATGATATTAGATACAAGAAGTACTTTGATTAAAAGCAATTATGCCTATCAATTGGCAAAAGCAAAGATTGATTTAGAGGGAGCAGAATCATTGGCAAAGCAAGCCGTTTTGAATTCTCCAAAGCAAGCACAATTTGTCGATACATATGGGTTTGTTCTTTTTCAGAAAGGAGAATTTAAAGACGCAAAAGTGAAGTTCAAAGAAGCGTTTGATTTAGAAAATAACAATGGAGAAATAGCAGAGCATTTAGGAGATGTTGAATATAAGTTAGGCAATAATTCTCAAGCATTAACTTGGTGGAACAAGGCACATGATCTAGGAGTTGAGACTCCAATTCTTCAGAAAAAAATAACAGAAAAGAAGTATTATGAGGAATAATAAATTCTATGCTATATCACTATTGGTGTTAGTCATACTCACTTCTTGTTCTAGAAAAGGAACAGAAGATGCGGAGAAAGTTACGAAACATTCGAACCTTGAATTAAGAGATGTTCTTGACAGTCTTTCTTCGGTAGAGTATGAATGGTTTTATGCAAAAATATCAACAAAATATAAAGATACAGCGATGAATGTATCGTTTAAAACGTCTGTAAGAATTAAAAAAGACAGCCTATTAAACACTTTAATAACCTACGCAAGAATCCCGGTGTACAACACTTTGTTGACTAAAGACTCTATCATTATGGTAGATAAACGAGCAAAATGCGTGATGCATGAGAGTTTAGATTATTTCAGAAAGGAATATGCAATGGATGTGGAGTATGAGAATGCAGAAGAAATGTTTTTTGGCGCACCAATTGCTTATGATAGTGAGATGAAATATTACCGAGTCAATGATCCTTATTCTTATACCATATGTTCTCATAGAAAACGTGATATCAAAAGAAATGTTCGTAAGGATAAGCGCGAAATAGTTACGTATTATACACTTTCTAATGATTTAAAGAGTTTGAAGTCACAAAAGATTGAAAGCCCACAAGATACATCTGTTGTGTTAATTGAGTACAAGCAAAGAGAATTGGTCAGCGGATTCTTTGTGCCGAAGAAAATTGAAATTACCATTTTTACTCCTCGTCAAGAGATAAAAGTGTACATGGATTATAAAAAAACGAGAATCAACCATAAAGAGAAAATACACTTTGTAGTACCAGAAAAATATGAGGAATGTAAGTAAACTGTTTGTTGTTTTTTTGCTTCTCACTTTTAGTGTTAAGGGTCAATCTACGAGTGAGAAATTAAAGCGAGAACAAGCTCGTCTGGAAAGAAAAATTTCAGATACAAAATCATTACTCAATAAATCCAAAATGAATACTCAAACCTCATTAAATGAATTGAAGGTGATTGAGAATCAGATTTCTTACCGTGAAAATTTATTAAAGAATTACGACAATCAAATTCGAGGTGCAGAGTTATCGATAGAGAGTAAATCTCAACAAATTGCAAATTTGTATGAAAAGATAGAGAAGTTGAAGGAGCAATATAAAAAACTGCTTTTGTATTCTTACAAGCATAGAAGTAAATACAACAAAATGATGTATGTTTTTTCTGCAGATAATTACAACGAAGCGCTAAAAAGGAAGAAATACTTAGAACGTATTTCAGAAATTCAGCAAAAACAGTTTTTAGTGATTCAGCAAAATCAAGCGCTGATTAAAACTGAAATTAGTCAAATTGAGGTTGAAAAAGAGCACAAAAAAATAGTGATTTCAGAGAAGGTTAAAGAAAAGCATGCCATTCTCCAAGATAAAAAAGCGCAAGAAGTTGTTTACGAGAAATTTAAAGCACAAGAAGGAGAATTGCTCGCCAAGCTAAAGAAGGATGAAGCAAAAAAGCTTGTTCTCAGAAATAAAATTAGTGCTGCCATTCGAAAAGAAATTGCTGCTGCTGAAGCGAGAAGAAAAAAGGCTGAGGCTGCAAGAAAGAAAAAC
>DQTF01000240.1 GCA_015662935.1 Crocinitomicaceae bacterium
ACAAAACAATAAAGGAATTTGAATTAGAAATTATTAATCATAAACATGCAGCGTGACTTAACTCAGTGTCCAGAATTATATTGCAAGTCCACTATTTGAGAAAATAAATTGAGGTGAAGTAGTATAAAAAAAGAAAAAAGAAACTTTTTAATCATCGTATAGTTGCACAGGTTTAATTTGTCGATTAATTTCAAATTGAATTCGACGAAGATAGTTTAAATAACCTTAAAGTAAAAAAATGGCAGAGATCTATTATATAAAACGTGGGTTTGATTGACTATTTTAGCATTCTAAAAGAATATTTCAAGAGTCCGTTAGAAAGGAGGTCCCTTCTAATTTCGTACTTTTGCACAAAACAACCCTATGTTAAAATCAATGACGGGCTTCGGTAAAGCCTCAGGAACATCTTCTTCAAAAAATATTTCTGTTGAAATTCGGACTCTCAACAGCAAGTCATTAGACTTAAATCTTCGTATCCCTTCATTGTACAAAGAGTTAGACCCACAAATTCGAAAAATGATTTCTGCAAAGTTGGGCCGAGGTAAAATAGATTTTTCACTCAGTTATGATGCTATTGCAGAAAAGAATGATACTCCTGTTAATGTAGAACTCGCCAAAACTTATTACAATGAGTTGAAAGAGTTAAATGATTCTTTAGGAGAAAAAACAGAGGATTATTTAGCATTGATATTAAGAATGCCAGATATTTATTCTTCAGAAAAAGAAGAACTAAGCGAAGAAGAGAAAGAAGTTGTTCTTCAAGTTGCAAAAGAAGCTCTGGAGAGTCTAAATAATTTCCGAACAAAGGAGGGCAATGATCTTACTGTTGAATTTAACGAAAGAATCGGTGAAATTAGAAGCCTGTTAAACGAGGTTCCAAAATACGAGCAAGAAAGAATTGACATCATCAAAGAGCGTATGAAGAAAGGACTTGAAGATATCAAGTCTGGAAGTTACGACGACAACCGCTTTGAGCAAGAAATGATTTTCTATATTGAAAAGTTAGACGTTGCAGAAGAAAAAATGCGTCTTTCAAATCATTTAACTTACTTTGAAGAAACGATGCAAATAGAACAGTCAGGAAAGAAATTGGGATTCATCGGACAAGAAATTGGAAGAGAAATCAACACACTCGGTAGCAAAAGTAATCATGCTGAAATGCAAAAATTAGTTATCGGCATGAAAGATAATCTAGAAAAAATAAAAGAGCAAATTCTGAACACTTTATAAAAACTTGCGTAGAAAGAATCATGACAATAAATAATAAAGGGAAATGCATCATATTTTCGGCACCATCTGGAGCTGGAAAAACAACTATTGTGCATCATTTATTAGAACAAAAATTAGGTTTGAAATTTTCCGTTTCTGCGACAAGTAGAGATCCACGTCCACAAGAAATTGATGGCGAAGATTATTACTTTTTAGGAATTGAAGGATTTAAGAAAAAGATTGCCGACGAAGCTTTCGTTGAATGGGAAGAAGTCTATTCTAATAATTTCTACGGAACTCTTAAATCTGAAATGCAACGAATTTGGGGCTTGGGTAAAACCGTAATTTTTGATGTGGATGTCGTTGGTGGATTGAATTTAAAAAAACAATTTCAAGACGAGGCTTTTGCTGTTTTTGTGCAACCTCCATCTTACGAAGAGTTAGAAAAACGATTACGAGGGAGAAGTACAGAGTCTGAAGACAAAATCAATCAACGCATGGAAAAAGCGCACAAAGAATTGGCTTTTGCATCTGAATTTGACACGGTGTTAATCAATGATGATTTAGATGATGCATGTCGAAAGGCAGAATTACTTGTCTCACAATTTTTAAACAATAAATGAAAGTTGGACTGTATTTCGGATCATTCAACCCCATTCATATTGGTCACTTAATAATTGCCAACTACATGGCTGAATTCAGTGATTTTGACCAAGTATGGTTAGTTGTATCTCCACATAATCCACACAAGAAAAAAGCATCTTTATTAAAAGATAATCACCGGTTGACATTGGTGAACATAGCGGTAGAAGAAAACCCCAAGTTACAATCTTGCGACATAGAATTTAAACTTCCGCAACCTAGTTATACCGTAACTACTCTTGCTTATTTAAAAGAGAAGCATCCCAAGCATGAGTTTTCATTATTGATGGGGGAAGACAATTTAAGAACCTTCCATAAATGGTTCAATTACGAAGAAATTATTAGCAATCATCAATTGTATGTTTATCCTCGCGTGATTACTACATTAGAAGTCGAGAAAAAAGCAGCACCAATAGACACAATAAAAAACCACAAAAATGTCGTGTTTTGTGAAGATGTTCCCGTTATGAAAATATCATCTAGTTTTATCCGTAAGGCTATAAAAGAAGGTAAGGATGTCAGATATTTGCTTTCTGAACCTGTTTTTAAGTATGTGGACGAGATGAACTTTTATAGATAACTCTCTTTCCTAGATTTCAAACTAATAAGTCCAGAAGAATCACTTTTTATTTGTATTATTGTTTAATGTCAAATTCAAAAAGAGAAAAACGATGATAGAATGGTTTAACCAAAAAGAGTTGTTCGAACAAATTTACTGGATAATTGCTATTCCTTCTTCACTGATATTTCTTTTCATAATGATTGCTACGTTTATTGGTGGTGACATCGATTCTGACGGAGATATGGATGGGGACTCTGATGGAGAAATGGGCTTTCAGTTCTTTACTTTTAAAAATTTGGTTGGCTTTTTTACCATTTTCGCATGGGTGGGTATTGGATCTATCAAAAGTGGTTATTCTACTGGGAGCGTTATAATTATTTCATTCATTTGTGGTTTATTAATGATGGTAGCAATGGCTACTTTATTTTACCTCATGACTAAATTAGTTGAAGATGGCACAATGAAAATGTCAAATGCGGTTGGGAGAACAGGCTCTGTTTATTTACCAATTAAAGCAAAAAATGGGGGTTTTGGAAAGGTGCAAATAAACATTCAAGGTGCAACACATGAACTTCAGGCAATGACAAATGATGAGAAGAACCTTGCTGTTGGAACAATTGTGCAAGTAGAAAAAGTAATAGATAATACTATTTTAGTAGTAACAAGTAATATATAATAAGAATGGAAGGAATGTCGTTTTTTTTGGTTGCCATTGCGGCCGCAGTATTAATTTTAGTTGTCATTTTTTATGCGTTATTGAAACGGTATAAAAGATGTCCTTCAGACCAAGTACTGGTCATTTATGGTAAAGTAGGAGAAAGTATTGATGGTGCCCGTTCCGCAAAATGTATCCATGGTGGTGCTGCTTTTATATGGCCAATCATTCAAGATTATCAATTTTTAGATTTAAAACCTATTTCTATTGAAGTAAAGTTAACAAACGCATTATCTAAACAAAATATTCGTGTAGATGTCCCTTCAAGTTTCACGGTTGGTATTACAACAGAACCTGGAGTAATGTCTAATGCTGCAGAAAGACTTTTAGGACTATCTAAAATTGAAATTCACGACTTAGCGAAAGACATCATCTTTGGTCAACTACGTTTAGTTGTTGCGACAATGGATATTGAAGAAATTAATTCTAATAGAGATAAGTTCTTAGCTAATGTTTCTTCTAATGTTGAACAAGAATTAAAGAAAATTGGTCTTAAACTAATTAATGTTAATGTTACCGACATCAAGGATGAATCTGGATATATTGAAGCTTTAGGAAAAGAGGCTGCTGCCAAAGCAATCAATGATGCACGTCAAAGTGTTGCTGAGAAAACAAGAGATGGTTCGATTGGTGAGGCAAATGCAAGTCAAGCTGAAAGAACACAAGTTGCAGCTTTACATGCTATGGCTAAAATTGGTGAAGCAGAAGCACAAAAAGATGAAAGAATTAAAATGGCTGATGCCAATGCTCTGGCAATTGTGGGTGAGGCAGAAGCAAGAAGGGCAGAAAGAATAAAGGTCGCTGAAGCAAATGCTATTGCTGTTTCTGGAGAGAATGAATCGCAAATTTCTATTGCTCAATCTGATGCTAAAAGAAGAGAGGCTCAGGCTGAGGCTAGTCGTTTAGCGATTGCTGCTGAGAAAGTTAAAGAAGCAAAAGCATTGGAAGAGTCCTATTCTGCTGAAAGAGATGCTGAAAATGCAAGAGCCGAGAGAGATGAAGCTTCTCAAAAAGCAAACATTATCATTCCTGCAGAAATTGGAAAACAGAAAATAGAAATTGATGCGGAAGCAGAAGCGGAGATGCTGAGAAGAAAGGCCAAAGGTGAAGCAGATGCTATTTATGCTAAAATGGATGCGGAAGCGAGAGGTATTTACCAAATTTTAAGTAAACAAGCCGAAGGGTTTAGAGAAATGGTAGCAGCAGCTGGAAACAATTCTGAAGATGCTGTTAAAATTATGATTGCAGATAAGTTGCCGGAATTAGTTAAACTTCAATCTGAAGCGATTAAGAATATCAAAATTGATAAAGTTACGGTTTGGGATAGTGGCTCTGGAAAAGGTGGCTCTGGAAAAGGTTCAACAGCTGATTTTATTTCAGGATTGTACGGCTCTGTTCCTCCATTACAAGAAATGTTTAACATGGCTGGAATGAACCTACCTGAATACTTAAAAGGAAAAGCGGACGGAGCAAAAACAGTCATTAAAAATGAGAAGGAAGATGGCTTTGATGATGTTGAAGATCTAACTGAAAAATAAACATTACATAATGTTATTACATAAAAAAAGGAGGTGATACCTCCTTTTTTTATGTAACTTATTCTTGATTAATCAATCTTCAATTTTTTCTTCATTGCTCCAGAAAGCGCATCTTTATGCATGTAAACATTAATTGTTTTCCATTTAAAATAGCTTTCTGATACGTATAAATAACCTTCTGGGTAATTCCCCGTTCCCCAAGAGTTTTTTACTAAGAAATACTTCGTTCCATTCTGGTCTTTATACATTCCAACAATGTGCATTCCGTGATCATCTGTCGTTGTTTTATTATCGTATCCTGTTTGTCTGATTTCTGCCGTAATTTCTACTTCATCAACAGGTGTTTTAAATGCGTTAGATGCTTTGTCTGCTCCTCCGTCTGAGAAATTCTTATTGTCTTTTCCTGAAACAGCAATCGTGGAAGCATCGATAGGATTGATTGCTAATCCATTTCTAAAACTAAATCCTTTTTCTGAAACATCTGCTCCCCATGCAACAGTATAACCTTGCTTTAAAGCATATTCTGTTGCTTTCATTAAATTATCAATGTTGACGTTGTAACTTGTTCCCCAAGCCCAATTATCAGCAATTGCCAACATACATTCTTCATTCTCTGGAAAATGAGTAAAAGATGTCAATGAAAGATAATCATCCATATCTAAACCGATGTACTTTGCGTAAGATTTAGGTGTATATTTTTTGCCTTGAAATTCAAATTCCGTAATGTCTTCACCAAGATAAGCGTCAAGAACTCCATTTACAGCCTTCATCCAAGCGGTAGATCGTTGTCCTTTGTGATTTTTAACTCCTTGGACAACTCCATCAAGAACAGAAAACAATTCACTGTGATTATGCTTGTCAGCCCCATAATTTAAACCTTCATACGCTTCTAATGGAACAATTCCGTAACGCTTAATTACATAAGGAATATCGTGAAATGCTCCTCCTTCAGAAAAATTAATTTTCCCATCCATGCGAATGTATTTTTGAGCTTTGCTTTCGTAAGCTTTTCTTACAATGTACATTTCAGAAAGTAAGGCCGGGTTTTCAGCTCCCCCTCTAATCAACTCTGATTCAAAAAATGATAACGCAGAAAAACTCCAACATGTTCCTGTATAACCTTGGCTTTGAACAGGTGTTGCATCTAGGTGCGATACTTTTGTAAATTTATATTCACTGTCTTTTGCGTTCTTTGCTGGTTCAGAATAACCAAACTGAGCACTTGCAAGAGAAGTGATTGCTAAAAATGTGATTGCTGTTAATTGTTTTATCATGGTGTAATTTATTTAGTTATTCAAAACTATCAATTATTTGTCCAAAAAGGTGAGTGTGAATATAAAAGACTTTATTACTTAAGTGTCCATCCTTTGAATCCTAAGCTTTTTGATGTTGCTTTTATGTTACTTAATTCTTCAAGAGAAATTGCTGTTCCAGCAGAAACTCGGTGCAATCCATTTTTAACATCAATGATTCTTGCATCCAAACCAGCGGCATTCAATTTTTCAACTAAGCTGGTCGCATTTGATTTTTTTCCGAAACAACCCACCACATAATTCATTGCATTCGCTGAGAATGTTTCAACATTACTTCTCGAATTGGAAACAGTTGCATTCTCCGCATCATTAATTTTAACAGGGATAAATAAGTCTTCACTGTATTTATAGGTGTAAATACCTACTTCTTCCGGAAGAGTTTCTATCACTTCTGCGATTGTTGAAGAAGACTCATCAATTATTGAAAAGCTATTCTCTATAGATTGAGGAGAGTACTTCTGTTCTACTTGCTTATGAAAAGGGTTAAAATCATTAAAGGATATTATTCCTGATTGCAATACATCCGTTTTCATTGGAATCCAAATAGAATAAAATGCAATTGGGAGAATACAAGCTGCTGCTGCTAACTTCCACACTTTTATTCTTTTCTTATCTGTCGCAGGGTGTTCAATAATAACCGTTTCTTTCTCCTCTATTTCAATCGGAGCAATTTCAGTTGAGATGATTGGAACAAAAATAGGTTCTTCTTTTATCAACTCTATTCTTTGCTCATTCAATTGAACATCTTCTTCCGTTAAGAAGTTGACTTGCCCTAAACCAAAAGACTCTAGTAGTAAATTAAAAAAGCGATCTTGCTCAAAGCATAAGTTATTTTCTGAATCGTTGTACAAAAATCCAATTTTATCCAATTCAACTCTTTCCCCAGCTTTTAATGATTGATTCCATTCTGAAACGACAGAAGATACTTGATTTGTTGCTTCATTAAATGTAGATTGGTTTTGCTTTGCCAGTTCATTAATGAGCAAACCATCGTTATTGATTAATTGCTTATTGAACAATAATGATTTTTTGGGTGGAGCAATTTTACCAGATTCAAAGTCTATTTTTGCCGCGACACGCTGAGCGACAAACCCACCAAAGGAAGGAATAATCACGCAATTGTTTTGCAACAATAAATCTGCTATAAGTTGTTCTACTGTAATCATTGTAACAAAAATAAGGAAAAGAATTCAACTATGACAGTTGAGACAGTACTTTCTGTACATCTTCTGGAACGTCAATATTAGGTGTTTCAATGGTTGTTTCTACAATTCTAATTGAATAACCATGATACATCCAGCGCAACTGTTCCAGTGACTCTACTTGTTCCAACTCGGTTTTGTCCAAGTTCACCAATTTTAAAAGTGTTGCTTTCCTGTATGCATAAACGCCAATGTGTCTAAAAAATTGAAAGTTTTTTATTGCTTCTTTTTTTGCGTTTTCAGAATTAGGAATAGGACTTCGAGAAAAATAAAGTGCATCTTTCTTTTTGTCTAAAACAATTTTAATTCGATTGGGGTTCATTTTGTCTTCCTGAGAAACGGAACTGATTCCTAGAGAAGCAATTTCAACATTCTCGTCCTCAAAAGCAGAAATTAGCTGGTCTAACTGACGAAAATCAACCAAAGGTTCATCACCTTGAATGTTAATGATAACATCTGCATCGACTGTTAAAGCAATTTCTCCACATCTATCCGTACCTGTAGAATGATTTTCAGAAGTCATCATTACTTTCCCTCCAAAGCTTTCCACTTCTTTAATAATTCTAACATCATCCGTTGCAACAATTACTTCAGTAAGCAAAGGAGATTTTTGGACACCTTCATACACTCTTTGAATCATTGATTTACCTTTTAAATCTATCAATGGTTTACCCGGAAACCTGGAGGATTCGTAACGAGCAGGTATAATTCCTACAACTTTCATTACAATTTTACCTGAAGTTGTAGTAAGAATGTTCTTGGCGCTCTAACATCACCAGGTCGGGTAACGTATTCTGTGTTCAGTAAATTGTTTATCACAAAACCTATTCGATAATTCTCTTTGATTTCATAACCTAATCGAGCATCAAAAACAAGACTTCCTGTGTTATTTCTTTGTCGGTATTCTTTTAAACCTGCAAGAATAGGGTAAACAGTTCCTCCCACATTAATTCCATCCTCAAAAGCCCTGTCAATGTTCTTCATGTAGCTATTATATCTTGCTGAGAACCCTATGCTCATTCCTTTCCATGTTGCCTCTATATCTGCTTTTGCTAGATGATTGAACCGGTATTTTAATAGAGTTGTTGTTGTTGTATCAGAAAAGGTTGTTAAATAAGCAGAGTCTCTATTCAAGCTAATCGGCTTCATATAGGTATAACCAATTAAAGATGTTAACTCAACCTCACCGATTGACCCTTGGCTATTAAACGAAAGCTCTAACCCTGTAATTCTTGCTTTCTCTGCATTCTGCGCTTGAAAACCAAACCAGTTCGCAATATACCCTACGTCATTTGGGTCAATGCTCCATGCAATAGAATCTGGCTTGTAAGTTCCAAAAGTAAACTCCATCATGTTATTGTACTGATTGATAAAACCTGCAACATCAAAAATTCCTTTCCAATTTTTTCCAATTTTAAATACCTGCTTCACGCCAACTTCTGCCGCCCATCCTGTTTCTGGCCTAAGGCTAGGGTTAGGAAAAATATTTAGTGCTCCAACTGAAGTGAAGGTGTATCTTTCTGCCACGGAAGGATAACGGATACCTTGTCCAAAAGATGCTCTTAAATGCGTGTATTTAAACAGTTGGTAATGTGCTCCCAATCTAAAGATAGGATAAACAGGTAACTTGGAAACAGCATTAGTATCGTTTCCAAAATAGAAGTCAGAATCACCTCGTTGATTATCTTGGTCGTAATATTCTAAACGAACACCACCCGTTAAGTCAAGTTTATTGATTCTTTTCTCGAATTGCGTGTAGAATGCATAATTATTAGAAAAATGATCTCCAAACAAGTTTGATTTCACATCTGTTCGTATAGCTGTAAGACCAGCCGTCATAATTGTTCCTTGTAAGAATTTTCTTTGGAACTGATAGTCTCCATAAAGAACAGAAGAAGCTGTCGATTGAGAAGCGTTGGTTAAGTTTGTTCTATCCAAAAAGTAATACCTTGTTTTAATCGTGTGCAAGTTGTTGTATTTATCATACACTTTTAAATATGGGTCAATACTTATTGATGTTCCTGTGTTAACTGTTAATGTAGAAGAATCAAGGTTGTCATTTCCTCCACTTGGAGTATATGCAAACGTGTCACTTTCCCAAATAATAAAGTTTCCTGTTTTTTGCAATTGAGCATTGTAACCAACTCCCATTTTTAATTTCTTAAACCGTTCTGAACGGAAAAATAAAGACCCTGATATACGTCCTCTTTCTTCTGTTTCTCCTTTTTTAAATCCAGGAGATGTAAAACCATTCACAGATACAGTGTATCCAAATCGTTTTTTCATTTTACCGTAATATGCGTCACCTGAAAAGAACATGGGATTGGACGACCACCATTTTAAGGTTGATCTTTTAGGGTTATCATAAATACCACCTTGAATTTTTGCTCTAAATTCTCCTTTTGTTCCAGGTTCTCTTTCTGTTAATGAAATGATACCATTTAATGCTCCACTACCATACAAAACTGAAGAGGCTCCTTTAATGATTTCAATTTGCGAAGCTTGTTCGATAGGAATTGTATTCCATTTTGTATCACCAGCATCACCTGAAATGATTGGGATACCATTCCATAGTAATAACACACGACTTCCTGCCCCATAAGAGAATCCAGAACCTCCACGTATACTCACTTGCCCATCCATCGCAAAAACACCAGGACTTTGATCAACAGCTTGCTCTAAATCCACTATACATTTGTGTTCAAACAATTCTGGTCTTATTATTTCCATAGAAATGGAAACATCTTCGATATCTTGATCTCTTCTACCAGCAGTAACAACTACTGTTTTTATCACTTGAACAGCTTCTACCATTTTATGAACAAAGCTTCCTGCTTTCTCAATAACTAATGTGTCTGTAAGATATGTCTGCGCAGAAATAATTAATGTCACTGGGTAGCTAGCTGGAGAAATGTCGAATTTTCCATCAAAATCACTTAGAATCTTCTCTCCAGAAGATGCAATAACTTTTGCTCCATAAACTGGATCCTTTGATTCTTTGTCAATGAGTTTACCTGAAATTTGCGAAAACACAAAAAAAGGTAGTATAAATATGAGTAATAGTATGTTTTTCATCTAAATTATTCTTAAATTCAAGAAGCCTAAAATACCAATTATTTTGAAACATTCACATTTACATTACCAAATTGCATTGACTTTACTTGAGGGAGT
This sequence comes from Crocinitomicaceae bacterium, assembly GCA_015662935.1. Lineage (GTDB taxonomy): Bacteria > Bacteroidota > Bacteroidia > Flavobacteriales_D > Crocinitomicaceae > UBA4466. Next base: position 10,353 of record DQTF01000240.1, read on the forward strand.
CGGTCCTGTTAAAGCAAAAGAAATCATTAACAGCTACAATTCTTTAGAGGATTTTTTCACTCTAAAACCTATTCAGCTTGCTAAACAAAGTGGTTATTCCAAATCTTTTCTCTCTAAAATAAACCGTTCTACAGCATTAAAAAAATCGGAAACGATTGTTGAAAATATTGGTAAAAATAAACTTCAAACAATCTTTATAAAAGACGATAATTACCCACATCGATTAAAAAATTGCGATGATTCTCCCATTCTTCTCTACAAAAAAGGAGGTGTTGACTTAAACCCTCCTAAAACAATTGCAATTGTTGGAACGAGAAATGCAACGCAATACGGTAAAGATATTGTTGATCAATTAATAAAGTCTTTTGCGGGAGAAAACATTGTAATCGTGAGTGGTTTAGCCTACGGAATTGATGCTGCTGTTCACCGAGCTTGTCTAAAGTATGATATACCAACTTTGGGTGTGTTAGGTAATGGGTTAGATCGTGTTTATCCAGCAATGCATCGAGAGTTAGCGCAAAAAATGCTTAAGAATGGAGGTTTACTGAGTGAGTTTATACCCGGAACAATTCCTGATAGAGAAAATTTTCCAAAAAGAAATAGAATTGTTGCGGGGATAACGGATGCTACCATCGTGATAGAAAGTAAAAAAAGAGGTGGGTCTTTAATTACTGCTAATCTCGCCAATGATTATAACCGAGATGTTTTTGCTTATCCTGGTTCTGTTCATATGGAAACTTCGCAAGGTTGTAACTTGTTAATTGCACAACAGAAAGCACATTTAATTCAAAATCCAGAAGATTTTAAACGATTAATGGGTTGGAACGATCAAGAAGTCAAGCCTCCCGCACAAAGACAGTTGTTCCATGATTTATCAGAGCAACAACAAATAATTATTAAGCACATAAGTTGTACTTCTAAAATTCAAGTTGACATTCTTTCAGTAAAAGCACAGTTACCTATTTCTATTCTCAATCAAGAATTGTTTACGTTAGAAATGAATGGTTTGGTAAGGTGTTTCCCTGGAAAACTGTATGCAATTGCATAAAAAAGTCCTAGTGAAAACACTAGGACTTTTAATGTGTTTATAATAGTTGCTTAACGTCTGATATTCGTGTCGAAAAATCTTCTGTTATCTACCACATTTCCAAATTTAGCTAACGCTTTTTTCGCAGTACCTTCTAACTGATTCTTCATAGAAGAAAGTAATTGATCTTTTTCTGCTTGGTAGTTTGCTGCAGCTGGTGCTTTTACTGTCTTATCAATTTGAATAACGTATACACCTGACTTACCTTCTAATGGCAATGTTCTTTGTCCATCTTTTAATCCGGAGAATAAAGAACCGACAACAGCTGGTTCATATCCTGCTCCTTGAATTTGTGGATTAGCAAATGTTACGTCTGCTTTTGCGATAGATGTTCCTGCTACTTTCTTTGTTACTTCTTCTAAAGATTTTGCTCCCAACATTTGAGATTTAATTCTCTTTGCTTTTTCTGCTTGAATAAATTCTCTTTCCATGACAGCTTTCGCTGCTTCAAAACTTGGTGTTCCTTCTTCTTTAATAGAAGACAAGATAGCAATCACGTATTTGTTTTTCTCTTTGATTGGAGAATCGATAAGGTCTCCCACTTGAGCTCCTTCAGAAAAGGCTAGCTTCAATAGTTTATCTTCTGCAAACTTCGTTTCAAAACCATAAACCTTTGGGCTATTCTCTTGAATGTTTACTGGACGAGCAAAGTATCCTTCTTTTGCAACAATCGTATCAAACATGGCAACTTTAGCATAACCATCTTCAATAGGGCTGATTTTCTCATCTAATAAATAAATGATGTTATCAACTTCACTTTCTTTGTCATCAATTGTTTCTTGACTTGCTTTTAGTGATTTTTGAACAATTGCGAGAATCGGTGCTTTTTCAACTTTCTTATCCAATACTTCCATAATATGGAACCCGAAATCTGTTTGAACATACCCAATTGTTCCGATGCTCTTTGATTTTGCAAAATCACTGAACTCAGGAACCATTTCATAATCCATGAAGTCTTCGTACTTACCACCTGTTTCTTTTGAGCCTGGATCTTCAGAAAAGTTAATTACATATTCTCCAAAATTGTCTTTATTAATTAAAGGCATTAAAGAGTCCACTTTAGCTTGTGCTCTTTCGACTGCTGCTGTGTCAGTTTTTTGAGCAGCAATTAGAATATGTCTCACACTTAATAAATCGGAGTTAAATCCAATCACTTTCGCTAGACGAGTTCCACCATTATCATTATAAGGACCAACAATAGTTCCGATAGATGCATTTTTAAACACAGAGTCAAGAGCAACTGGGTAAGTTAAACCTCTTTGTTTTGCTTTTTCATCAGCATCTGACTTAAATGTAAACTGGTGACCGCTTGAGAAATAATTAAAATCACTGTTCTTTCTGTTTACCACAAATAAAGAATCATTGGTTGTAGTTGCAAAGTTTTCTTTTAGTTCAGCCATCATGTTGTCGAACTCTGTAGAATCTTTTCCTGAAGGCAAAATATCTATACTGAAAAAACGCACATCTCTCGAATTGAATTTATTAGAATACTTCGCATCATTTTTATTTTCTTCGTAGAATTCTTTTAATTTCTCATCCGTTACTTTAATATCATCATCAGAGATGGATGTGTAACGTTGTACTACGTATGAAATACTTTTTACTTCTTTTTGAGCTAAGTATTCGTTTTTTGCTTCTAAATCTGTCACGTACATTCCTTGTCTAAGAATTGCAAAATATTTTTCTTGCTTTCTTTTATCGATGTAATATTCTTTAGAATCATTCCATTGTTGTTGAACTTCTGGGTCATCAGAAGTTTCCATTTCTTCAATTCGTGATTGTAATAGTTTTTCGTTAAACATTCCTGTTTTTTCATCAGTAAACCCTTGAATAAATTCTGGAAGAACTTCAAATCCTTCTTTTCCATATAAGAAAGCATCAAATTCCGCTGGAGAAACATCAATTCCAAGTGCAGCAAATTCATCGTCTAACAAAAGTTTATCTGTAAAAGCTCTCCATACCTGGTCTCTATCAACAGGAGTAGAAGGTTGCTGTTGCTGTGCTGCACTTCTATCTGCATTTACTTGAGCTCTGTCTACATTCTTGTTGAACTCATTCATGTCCACTTTTTCCCCTTTTATGGTTCCAAAACCATAAACAGACTCATTATTGCCTGTCATTTTACTATAATCAGTAAATATGAATGCTACTAAAGCTAAGCCTATTAAAATAAGCATCATCCATGAATTATCTCTAATTTTTCCTATTATCGCCATTGTGTTTGTTTTCTATCATCTAAATAAGTTTGCGAATATAGTTAGATCAAACGACTAATTCAACTAAAAAAGGGAGAAGATTACCCTCAAAATAAAAAAAGACCTCAATGAAATTTTCATTGAGGTCTTTTTCTGGTCTAATTAACGTTCTTTTTTGAGGTCGTCTTTTTCTTTTTCTGGTTGTTTTGGACACTCTCCTTTTGTGTCGCCATGTTGTTTATGTTTGCGCCATTCTTTCTCATCAATATACATTTCTGTATGTTTTTTGGAGTCATCAGAATGGTGACAAATCAATATTTTTTTTGAAATAACTTCCTCTTCAATGACTTCTCGACAAGAACCTAAATGGTCACCATGCTTTTTATGTTTTCTCCAGTCAGATTGAGGAATTATCATCGTGCTGTTGTTGTGACAAATTGTGATGTTTATCTCTTCTTCATCTTCTATCACCTCTCTACATGAGCCTAATTGATCTCCATGAGCTTGATGTGCTGGCCAAGCTGATAATGGAATTTGAATTTCTTGCGTGTTACCTGTATTCCCTGGTGGAGTATGACAAATAGTGATTTTACG
>DQTF01000112.1 GCA_015662935.1 Crocinitomicaceae bacterium
ATGCGTGCCTGTAGTGTTAAAAATAGGCAAAATATCTTCAGTATTACTAAAGAAAACACCATCTACCCACCAAGAATAAGTAGTTGCATTTTGCGATTGATTCTCTCTTCAAGTACCGAAGAAAAAGCAATCATTGACTTGTCAAGACCGTTTGAGGTTTCAATTTACCCGAATCCATCAACTGGTTTGGTGACTTTTGATTTCCCAGAGAATGAAGAAGGAGAGTTAACAATTGAAGTGTACGACTTAACAGGGAAAAGAATGCATTCAGAATCTTGGAGCGATACCAATGGTCAACAAATAGACCTTAGCGATCTTCACAAAGGAATGTATTTGGTGAAGATTTCAATTGATAAGGTATTGGTAACAACACAAAGTTTGAAGTTGCAATAAATTATTTTAAAAAAAGGAAGCCGTTTCAATAATAATTGGAACGGCTTTTTTATTACTTTTGATTTCAAACATACAACAATGCAAAATTACACCTCAACAGTTGAGAAACGATTTATAAAATACGCTGAAATTGACACCACAGCAGATCCTAATTCTGAGAGCTTTCCTTCCTCTATGAAACAAAATAATTTAGCAAAGATTCTAGTCGAAGAATTAAAAGATTTAGGAATCAATGATGCTGAGATGGACCAATGGGGATACGTATTTGGGACGCTTTCAAATAATACAGAAGACGATTCTTTGCCTACAATTTGCTTCTGCGCGCACATGGATACTGCACCTGATTGTAGTGGCACAAACGTGAAGCCGATTGTGCATCGAAACTATGACGGAAGTCCAATGTATTTACCAGACGATACAACGCAAGTTATCACAACAGAAAAACACCCTTACTTAAAAGAAAAAATAGGAGACGATATTATCACTGCAAGCGGATTGACATTGCTTGGCGCAGATGACAAAGCCGGAATTGCTATCATTATGGATTTAGTCAGTCATCTTCAAGCCAACCCAGAAATTCCGCATCCGACGATTCGTGTTTTGTTTACGCCTGATGAAGAAATTGGTCGTGGCGTGGATCATTTGGATATGGAAAAACTGAATGCGGATTATGGTTACACTCTTGATGGAGGTATTCTTGGCTCATTAGAAGACGAAAGTTTTTCTGCAGATGCCGTGACGATTACCATCAATGGAATCACTGCACATCCAGGTTATGCCAAAGGTAAAATGGTCAGCGCTATGAAAGTTGCATCTGAATTTATTACAGCTCTACCAAAGAACGAATGGTGTCCTGAAGCAACACAGGACAGAGAAGGTTTTGTGCATCCAGTTGCTATTAATGGAGGAATGGAGCAGGCAGTTGTACAATTTATTATCCGTGACCACATCACTTCTAAGTTGAAAGAATACGAAGATCGTTTGGAAGGGATTCTCAATGATGTTTTATCGAAATACCCAACGCTTGACACTTCTTTTGAAGTGACAGAGCAATACCGTAACATGAAAGAAATTATCAAAGATGTTCCTTTTGTAACCGATTATGCCATTCAAGCCATGGAGAATGCTGGAGTTAAACCAGTCCCAACGATTATTCGTGGAGGAACTGATGGTTCTCGTCTTTCTTTTATGGGTTTACCTTGTCCTAATATTTTTACAGGGGAATTGGCAATCCATTCTCGTCATGAGTATGTGAGTGTCCAAGATATGGAGAAAGGGACTGCAACTTTGACAGAATTAGTTCAGCTTTGGACAAAACATAGTTAATGGACTACAAGAGCATCATACAAAACATCAAAGCCAAAAACTTTGAGAAGATCTATTTTCTTCATGGAGAAGAAGCGTATTATATTGATGCAATAACAGATGCCATTATTGAGAATGCGTTAGAAGAGCATGAACGCGATTTCAATCAAACTATTCTTTACGGAAAAGATTCTGACGCTTTAAGTATTATGTCTGATGCTAAAGGTTACCCAATGATGGCAGAACGTCGTCTTGTAATTCTTAAGGAAGCCCAAGATTTTAAAAACATAGAAGACTTAGCTCCTTATTTTGAGAACCCTTCTGAGCAAACTATTTTTGTTGTCAATTATAAGTACAAAAAATATGATTCTCGAAAGAAAAGCATTAAAGATGCTGCCAAAAACGGATTAGTTTACAAGTCTGACAAAATTCCTGATTACAAATTACCAGACTGGATCAGTACTTATGTAAAATCGCAAGGGTATGGGATTTCTTCTAAAGCTTGCATGCTCTTAGCAGAATTTCTAGGCGGAGATTTAAGTAAGATCACTAATGAATTAGATAAGCTAGAAATTCTGGTTGAAAAAGGAACAACGATTAACGAAGTTCACATTGAAGAGAATATTGGAATTTCGAAAGACTACAATATTTTTGAATTAGTTAATGCGATCGGAATTCGTGACGTTTTAAAAGCAAATACAATTGTTGATTACTTTGACCACAATCCAAAGGCAGCTCCAATGGTCATGGTTGTTTCCAATATTTTTACTTTGCATTTGCAGATGATGAAAGTCCATTTTGCAGAAAATAAATCAAAAGATGCCATTGCAAAAGCTTTTAAAATGCATCCATTTGTTGCCGGAAAAATGATTAATGCAGCGAAGATTTACAATCCTAAAAAAATAGCTGCTAACATTGCTATTCTTCATGAATATGATTTGAAATCAAAAGGGGTCAATAATCCTTCCGCAACTGGTGGACAATTAATGAAAGAATTAATTTATAAATTGATGCATTAATGCGTTTGTTTTACGATGCAAATATCAAAGAAAGCGATACTACTTTCACATTGACCGAGGATGAATCGAAGCACGTCATTCGTGTTTTACGAATGAAAGAAGGTGAACAAATTGGTTTATTAAATGGAAAAGGAGGTTCTTTTACCTGCGAAATTAGTGATGCTCACCCAAAGCGATGTGTATTAAAAATTATTGCTCATTCTCAAGAAAAACAACCTGACCACAATTTACACATAGCAATTGGCCCGACCAAACAGCTAGATAGAATGGAATGGTTCGTTGAAAAAGCAACTGAAATTGGCGTGACTGAAATCACTCTAATTGCTTGTAAGAATCAAGAACGTTCGAAAGTCAAAGTTGACCGACTTGTAAAGAAGGCAATTTCTGCCATGAAACAATCTCACCGTTCTTTCTTGCCGAAAATCAACAAGTTGACCGATGTGAAAAGTTTTATTAAAGACAACCCAAAGGGGTTAATTGCCCATTGCTATGAGAATTCGAAAGAGAATTTTGAAGATGCATTTAGAAAGAAAGATTGCGCGATATTAATTGGTCCTGAAGGTGATTTTACGCTAGAGGAAATTGAATTCGCTTTGCAAAATGGCTATAAAACAATTACTTTAGGAGAAAATAGATTAAGAACAGAAACAGCAGGATTGTATGTATGCGTGAGAAGCTCTCTTTTATTAAGATGAAAAATTGAAGATGCGCCTAGACAAACTCAGTAACCATTACAGAACGAATGATTCCAACTCTCTAATACTCTAATGCAATGAAAATAAAATTAACAATACTGACAATCCTAATCGCAACAGCGACATTCTCACAAGGGAGTTACCAGTTAGCGGTATTAAAATATAACGGTGGTGGCGATTACTATGCGAATCCTACGGCTTTGCCTAACTTGATTAAATTCTGCAATCAAAATTTAGCGACAACCATCAAAAAAGAAGTTCCTTATGTGGAGGTTGGAAGCAGTGATTTATTTCTCTACCCGATGGTTCACATGACTGGTCACGGAAATGTTGTTTTTTCTTCAGCAGAAGCAGAGAATTTAAGAACCTATCTAAAAGGCGGTGGTTTTTTGCACATCGATGATAATTACGGCATGGATAAATTCATCCGAATTGAATTGAAGAAAGTTTTTCCAAATAATGAGCTAGTAGAATTGCCATTTACTCATAAAATATTTCATCAAAAATACGATTTTAATGGTTTGCCAAAAATCCATGAACACGACGGAAAACGTCCTCAAGCTTTTGGGATTGTTGTTGATGGAAGGCTCGTTTGTCTTTATACTTATGAGACAGATTTAAGCGATGGTTGGGAGAGTTCTGAAGTTCATAACGATTCGGAGAATAAGAGGTTGCAAGCATTAAAGATGGGAGCAAATATTTTGATGTATGCGTTTATGAATTAGATCAATATTTTACACCACCTCCCAACAAAGGATAAAATATAGAAAAAAGGGAATTTCTTTATAAATTACTAGTTACAAAGGAAAAAGGTTTAGCTATAAATTTGTAACGAATTAATTACGACCCACATCCAATACAATCAATATGTGTATCCATTGGTTTCACTCCTTTTAACTTCATGTCTAGGTTGTGAATTTGATCTTTAATTTCCATATCATGGAACATTTCTCCAGTTAATTCTGATTTTAATTGATCGATTTGTGCTTGAATACTTTGTTGATTTTCCATGAATATTTATTTTAATTTCTTGTACAAATTTGCAATGAAAATCACCTCATATTAACTCTTCTCAGTTATACTTTTCAAAAAGTTATTAACGAGAATAGGTTTTTATCCTTCTCAAATTTCATATTCTTTTGGAAATCAGGCTATTTTTACCTATTTTCGTTCATAGAAAAAACTACAACTTTTCAAACACTACTTAACTTATGAAAAAACTACTGCCTTTTTTATTCTTTGTTAGTTTCTCTTTTAACTATTGTTTCTCCCAATCAGATGGCTGTTCTGCAGCTACTGTTATTGGAATAACGGCGAATTGTTCTGCACCAATTGCAGGAACAACTACTGGTGCAACTCAAACAATCCCAGGTTGCGTTGGGAATGCGGATGATGATGTTTGGTATCAATTTACAGCAGCAACAACTGGAATTCAAATCACAGTTGCTCCAAGTGCAGGAATGGATCCCGTGGTTCAATTATTCTCAGGGAATTGCTCAGCATTAATTTCATTAGTATGTAAAGACGGAAATTTAACGGGAGGTAACGAAGTCCTCAATTATTCAAGCTTAACTCCTGGACAGGTTTATCGAATTCGTGTTTATGATTATTATGCAGGATCGGGATCAGGAAATTTTACCATTTGTTTAACACCTCCGCCATCCCCACCCGCAAATAACTTCTGTGGCTCACCAATCGCATTACCGATTAATACAACCTGTTCATTTACATCAGGAACAACAGATGGAGCAACTCAGTCATTCCCTGGGTGCTCGGGAAATGCAGACGATGATGTCTGGTATAGCTTTACTGCAACCAATTCTTTAGCAAATATAACCGTCACTCCTATAGATAATTTAGATTTGGTTTTTCAAGTTTACTCTGGTGGTTGTGGTTCATTGAATTCACTACTTTGTGAAGACAACACCTTCGGAAATCAAACAGAACAATCTGATGTAATTGGTTTAATTCCCGGTGTAACTTATTTAATTCGAGTGTATGATTATTACGAAGGCACAACGGGTGATTTTAACATTTGTATAACCGGAAGTGGTTCTGCAACACCAACCAATGATGAACCATGCAGTGCTATTCAAATGCCGGATGTAACTTCTGCTTGTAACTTCTCTCAATTTACAACTGTCGGTGCTACGGTTTCAACTGGCGCAGGAATACCAACTCCTTCTTCTTGTGTCGGAGGAAGTGGAGCGGCAATTGGCGGATTTGACTCTACCCTTCCTACAACGACTAGAGATGTTTGGTTTTCAATTATTGTGCCGCCTTCAGGAAATATTGATGTTACTCCTCAACCTAACGGAGGAGGTGGAAGTATTTCTGATGGAGTGATGGTTTTGTATTCAGGAACTTGCGGAGCATTAACTCAAATCACATGCTCTGACGATCATAATTACCCTGATGCATCGAATGATTTTTTACCTTTTATATCCGAAAATGGATTAACTCCTGGAGACACCGTTTACTTGAGATATTTTGGTTTTGGTACTTCTTTCGGAACATTTGGCATTTGCGTTTCTACGGCAACCAATGACGAATGTGCAAATGCACTTTATATTTGTGATATAAATGGATACAGTGGATCAACTAGCCCATCTTACACAGAAGACAGACCTGACAATATGCATGCAAATAACGAAACTGCTGCTGGAGTTAATTTAATTGATGGAACTGACTCTGGAGGTCCATTTGGAGATGGTAATCCTTGGGATGCATCTTACGGTTTTAATGGGTCACCGGCACTGGACGTTAACATCGACAACAATAGCTGGATTCGATTTACCGCAGCAGCTACAACTGCTGTATTAAATGTGTCTGTGTATGACTGTTTTATTGGTGGGTATCCAGCAGGAGGAATTCAAATGCAAATTTTTGAAGCCAGTAATTGTACCAATTTTGTTCCTGTCTCTAATTTTGAAGAAAATAGTACAGGTTTTGTAATCACTGGAATAGGACTTGTCCCAGGTAACGACTATTACTTAATGATTGATGGATTTAGAGGAGATATTTGCAGCTATACAATTTCAGCGAATTCAGGGGTGCAATTTCCTGATATTGACACAACACTAATTTGCCCAGGAGGATCTATTCAGCTAAACGCCCCCCCAGGAGCAAGCTCTTATTTTTGGACACATTCTGGAGAAATAACCTCATCAGTTACAGTTACTCCTGTCATTACAGAGAATTATACTGTAGAAGTAACAGGCTTATGCGACTATAAACAAACACTTACTGTTGCGGTTGGAGTTAACACCTGCTCTGCATTGCCTATCGAGTTACTCTCTTTTAACGTCAATAGAATTAATGAGAGAAATGTCGGAATATATTGGACAACTGTATCTGAAATAAATTCCGACTATTTTGAAATTGAACGAAGCAAAGACGGCACAAACTTCTCCCCAATACTTACTCAGAAGGCTGCGGGTAATTCAATTAACGAAATTAATTACACAGGCAATGACTTTGAACCTATAGAGGGGACCTCTTTCTACCGATTAAAGCAGATTGACTTTGACGGTACTTATGTCTATTCCAAGATAATTCAATTAGACAATAGTTTAAATGGAATTATAATTTATCCTAATCCTACTGAAGGCAATATTAATATCAATATTCAAAGAAACAAGACTGAAGAGGTTGACGTATTTATATATAACAACCTTGGACAGGTATCAATGAGAAAATCGATGCTTCTACAAAAAGGAAATTCAACTTTTTTTATCAATTTAAATGAATTAGAAAAAGGACTTTATCAATTGAAAATTGTAGATTCTTCTGGAGAAATTAAACAACAGAAAATTGTTTTACAGTAAGCAAAAATTCATATTCAACTTTTTTGAATATTTTTACGTCTAGTACATTAACTAATTGTTAACTAATATTACATTCATATGAAGAGAACTTTACTCGCACTGCTTTTTTTTGGTTTAACCTTACAAGCTCATTCACAATACTGTCTTTCAGGTGGACCATCTTCTAATATTGATTCTAATCTAGAAGGATTAACGTTGATCGGAGCAACAGGATCCATTACCTACACAGGTTGTGTGAATGGTGGTAATGGCTTTCTCGGAGTAGAAGAACAAGTAGCAACAACTGTCTATCTAGATGCAGGAAGCAATTACACAGTGAATCTACAATTTGGTACTTGTGGAGGGAATTTTGGAGGTGTCGGTGAAGCATGGATTGATTACAATCTAGATGGCGCTTTCGATGCTAGTGAGTCAATTGGAACTTGGGCAGGTGCTCCGCCAACTGCTCCTTCTGTTTTTAATTTTACGGTACCATTAGGTGCTACAACTGGGCAATCAAGAATGCGAGTAATACAACAAGAAGGTGGTAGCTTACCTATAGATCCATGTGGTAATTTCTCCTGGGGTTCCGTTACGGACTTTAGTATCTACATTCAGAATGGGGTTGATTGCTCTTCTTATATTGGGGACAATCTAATGACTCCTCGCCCCGTGACTTCTTTACCTTTTACAGAAACTCATGACAATTCATTTTGCTATAGTAATCAAAATCCAGTATATAATTCTCCTGATGTCTATTATTTGCTAACAGGATTAACTGGTCTGAATAGTATTGAAGTATCACTTTGTGGTTCATCATTCGATACTTTTCTATCCATATTGAAAACAGACAGTACAGTAATTGCAATAAATGATGACCACATAGATTGCGGGTCTCAATCAAAACTTAATATTTCTACAAATGGAGAAGATTCACTCTACATTATTGTAGAAGGCTGGGGAACAAGCTCAGGAAGTTACACCATAGCAATTAATGAAACATTTTTAGCAGTAGAAGAACTTAAATTCAATTCTTTTAGCGTTTTCCCAAACCCTGTACAAACAAATTTTCAAATAGGCAATGAGTATAGTGGTCCAATTGAAGTCCGTGATATTCAAGGAAAATTAATTTTCAAAAAAGAAATAATGACTAATGAAGTAATTAATACCACAGAATTAAAAAATGGAGTCTATTATCTTTCTTTAATTAGTGACAATCAGAAAATCATCGAGAAATTAATCATTCGCAAATAATTAGTAATTATGAATATAAAAACATTATTATTCATTGCTTTTAGCTTACAACTAAGCTATAGTAATGCAGCTTCAAGCTGGTCACAACTAGCTAACTTTGGTGCTGAAGCCAGACACAGAGGCGCTGGGTTAGTTATTGGTAATAAAGTTTATATGGGTTTGGGACACTATAATGGTACTGGAGTCAATATTATAAAAAATGACTGGTGGCAATATGACCCAGGCACAAATTCTTGGTCGCAGAAAGCTAATTATGTCGGAAATAATGGAATAGGGAATTATGCAGTACTTACATTTGACATGGGGAATCGAGGCTTCTTAGGTGGTGGCCAACAAGGAGGAAGTTTCTCTGAATTTTTTGAATACGTACCATCAACTAATACATGGGAGGGCAGAACACCTTCTCCAACCAAACCTCAAAACACCTACGGTTTTGTCATCGGTAATAAAGGGTATTACGTAGCAACCAATCAATTGCGAGAATACAATTCAACTACTGATACATGGACAAACAAAGGGACAACTCCATTCACTGTCAATGCATGGAATTCTGCTTTTGCCATTGATGGTAAAGGTTATATTAAAATTAATAATAGCCTATGGGAATATAAACCATTAACTAATCAATGGGTTACACGAGCAAATTTTCCAGGACTTGCAACTGCTGGCTCAGTGTCTTTTACACAGAATGGAAAAGGATACATTGTTGGTGGTTTTGGTGGTTCTTTATCAAATGTTAACTCTGAAGTGTGGGAGTTTAATCCCGCAACAAATACATGGCAAGCACTTTCTAACTTCTTAGGGACGAGCAGAAGGTTTGCAGTAGGTCTTAATCTTGGTAACCGAGCATTTTTAGGAACAGGAACTAATGGCACTAACTTTAATGATTTTTGGGAATTTGATGCTTTGGCAGAATTAAATGATGCGTCAAAAGTTGATGTAGTTTGTTATCCGAACCCTGCTGTTCAAAAAGTACAGTTTAAAACCGAAGAGCATCTCGGAGCCAACTTGTTAATCTACAATTCTACTGGTCAACTTATTTCTAACAAGAGAATAGAGAATAAAACAGAAGTGTTTTGCAGAGAAAACAATCAAGCCGGAGTCTATTTCTTCTTTATTAAAAAAGATGGTCAGGAGGTTTATTCGAACAAATTTATATTTCAATAAATAATATGAAGCAACAATACATTCTTATCGTTTATTTATTTTTTAGTGCTTTTTCTTTTAGTCAGACAGAGAATTACTGGACTAGAATGTCTGATTTTGGAACAGACACAACAGCAAATGGACTCAAAAGAGAAAGAGCCGTCGGATTCTCCATTGGAAATTACGGATATATAGGAACAGGAATAGATACCGCGGAAATTGTACACGACGATTTTTGGAAATTTGACCCCGTAACGAATGCTTGGACACAAGTTGCCACACTCCCCGCTTCTGTGAGAAGAAATGCAGTTTCTTTCTCAACGGAAAATTATGGGTATGTTGGCACGGGAATCAGCACAGTTAACTCTTCAGATGTTGGTTCTCAAATATTGAATGATTTTTGGCAATACAATCCGACAGCGAATTCATGGTTACAGAAAGCCAATTACCCAGGTGGTGGATCTGGAGGAAATGTCTACTTTGCAACCGCATTCTCCATCGATTCTAAAGGATATGTTTGCGGAGGAAAAATGGGACCTAATAATTACTCTAATCAACTTTGGGAATACAAAGAATCAATTGACCAATGGACGCAGTTGCCAAATTTCCCAGATGGGGGACGTTACCAAATGGCGAGTTTTAGCATAGGATTTAAAGGTTATGTTGGGCTCGGAGCTGACCAAGATTTATATAATAATGATTTTTGGGAATTCAATGCTGCAACGAATCAATGGACACAAATTAGTTCTTTGCCTTCTAGTGTGAGAGCTGCAAGTGCAACATTCTCAATTGGGCCTAGAGGTTTTGTTTGCATGGGGACGAACGGTGGAGCTCTTGACGATCTTTGGGAATACAACCCTTACAGTGATTCATGGACCGCTAGAGCAAATTTTGGAGGTTCAAGTAGAAAAAGTGCCGTTGGTTTTAGCATCAATGGAAAAGGTTACGTAGGAACAGGAAAAGGAAATTCTGGAAAGAAAGCTTCTTTTTATCAATACACACCAGCTCAAGTCGTATCAGTGGATGAACTTCAAAATGAAATCAGTGTATATCCAAACCCGATTTCTGATGTATTAAACATCACAACTAATTCGACTGAAATAAAAGAACTCGCTATTTTTTCTTTATCTGGAGAATTAGTAATGAAAAGCAATTTTACAAATAAAATCTTCGTAGAAAGCATCAACTCAGGAGTGTATCTTCTATTTGCTATCAATGAGAATGGAGATGTGCTTTCTCAACAAAAAATTATAAAACTTTAGCATGAAAAATACAATTCTCTTACTCCTTTCATTTTTCTTTATTTCTGTTGCATTTTCTCAAGATATATGGATAGCAAAAGATTCTATCAATGGAGCACCACGTTCTGTTGCGACAAGTTTTGTTGCCAATGGAGAAGGTTTTGTCGCAACTGGTTTAGATGCTAGTGGCTTCAGAAGAAAAATGTATTCTTACACCTATTGGCAAGACGATTGGGACAGTGAAACGTCAATCGGTGGACTCAATGGAAGTGGCTTAGCAAGAGGTTCTGCAAGTTCATTTAGCTTAAACAATAAAGGATATGTTTGCTTAGGACAAGGAGATGCTAGTCCTTTCTTAAATGACTTGTGGGAATACGACGCAATAA
>DQTF01000018.1 GCA_015662935.1 Crocinitomicaceae bacterium
AGTTGCTGCAACTGTAACAAAATAACCAGTTACACCTGGAAGTACTGGGTTTACAACAAGCACTCCATTATTATATGGTTCTGTAGTGTTGTTAAGTGTGTTTCCCCAAGCAAATGTAGAAGTAGTACTTGTAATTGTTAAATAAGGTATAGGTGAGATAGTGTAATTAGTTGTGTTAGCTGGAGAAGTCGGAGTCCAAATCTTTGCTTCAGGTGTTGTAACAGACCAAACACTATTGTTTCTTCCAGGAGTGATATGTGCAACTGTTCCGTCAATGTTTTCTGAACCTTGAACTGCTAATCCATTATTCCATCCAACTACAATAGGCTTGTTTCCTATATGATATTCAAAAGTGTTAGATCCTTCATTAATGATAACCCCTAAATAGTTACACTCATTATTAGGTGCGCTAAATGCAATTACATCCTTAAACAAGACGACAAATCGTCGATTAGGTGCAACGCCAAAAGTTTCTGTTCTAATCTCTGCAGCAGGTGAAGCAGTTGAGCTTGGATTCATATCTTGGTATGCTGGCATTAAAGAATTGAACGTCGTTGCAAATGTTGTATTTGGAAACGTCCCAGCCGTTGTTAACCCCCATGGACAGAATCCTCCAGCATTTGTTAAATCAAAAGAAATAATTCCATTGGATCCAACTACACACTGTGTGTATGTATTCCCATAAAAACTGAAAGAGAAACCAATATTTACTACTGCCGAATATTGGTCATCAGTTAAAGGATGAATAACTGATGCATTTGTTAAGGCTAAAACATTTGCGCTTCCACTACCTGGATTACAATCTTCAATGGAAACTGTAGTCCCTATACAGGCATTGACATCAGTGCCAAGACAGATATTTCCAGGAGCTTGTGAAAAAGAGATTGCTGATATGAATGAAATCAGAACGAATAGTAAATAAAGCTTGTTTTTCATGTTGAATATGTATTTCTGTGGGTTAGACGAATGCTATTGTAATAAGTTGCCTCTATGGTTAAAATATTTTTTTACTAAATAACTTAGGCAAAGGTAAGTCAAATTATCGTTTTAGTAAAATGAAATGATTAAATGTAGTGATTAACTTATAAAAGGCTCACTTCCTTTTTTTTATTCAAAAATTATTTACTTTTGCTTTATAAACAAACTATAAATAATGTCAGATAAATATCAAGCACAAATTGATGCATTCATGGATAAAGTGAAAGCGTCAAATGGACATGAGACAGAGTTTTTACAAGCTGTTCATGAAGTAGCAGAGGCGGTAATTCCAGTAATCGAAGAGAATACTAAGTATAAGGATGCGAAAATCCTCGAAAGAATGGTGGAGCCGGAAAGAACAATCATGTTTAGAGTTCCTTGGATCGATGACAATGGAGACGTTCAAATCAATAGAGGGTACAGAGTAGAATTTAACTCTGCAATCGGACCTTACAAAGGAGGGTTAAGATTTCATCCTTCTGTTAACTTATCTATCCTTAAGTTTTTAGGATTCGAGCAGGTATTTAAAAACTCATTGACAACATTGCCAATGGGTGGTGGTAAAGGTGGCTCTGATTTTGACCCAAAAGGAAAGTCAGACAATGAAGTAATGAAGTTTTGCCAGTCTTTCATGACAGAATTATGTCGCCATATTGGACCTAACACTGATGTTCCAGCTGGAGATATTGGAGTAGGTGGTCGTGAAATAGGTTACATGTTCGGACAATATAAGAGAATTAGAAACGAATTCACAGGTATTCTTACTGGAAAAGGTAGAAACTGGGGTGGTTCTTTGATTCGTCCAGAAGCAACTGGTTATGGAACGGTTTATTTTGCAAAAGAAATGTTGGCAACAAAAAAAGATTCTTTTCAAGGGAAGACGGTTGTTATTTCAGGTTCTGGAAATGTAGCGCAATATGCTTGTGAAAAAGTAACTCAATTAGGAGGTAAGGTCGTAACACTTTCTGATTCTAAAGGTTTCATTCACGATGCTGATGGTATCGATACTGAGAAATTAGCTTGGATCATGGATCTAAAAAATAATAGAAGAGGTAGAATCAAAGAGTATGCAGATCAATTTGCAAGCGCAACATATACAGAAGGTTCTAGACCTTGGAGTACTAAGTGTGACGTTGCTCTTCCTTGTGCTACTCAAAATGAATTGAATGGTGATGAGGCTGCAACTTTGTTAGCAAATGGCTGTATTTGTGTTGTAGAAGGAGCAAATATGCCTACTACTCCAGATGCAATTGAGAAATTTGCAGCAGCAAAAATCTTGTTCGCTCCAGGAAAAGCTTCAAATGCTGGTGGTGTTGCAACTTCTGGTTTAGAAATGTCTCAAAATTCTTTACGCCTTTCTTGGACTGCTGAAGAAGTAGATGAGAAATTACACAATATCATGGTTTCAATTCACGAAGCTTGTGTAAAGTATGGAACAGAAGGAGGATACACTGATTATGTGAAAGGAGCAAACATTGCTGGTTTCATTAAAGTAGCAGACTCAATGTTAGACCAAGGATTGGTTTAAAACAAAACAATAATTAGTAAAAGTCGGCATTGCAATAATGCCGACTTTTTTTTGTCAATTATTCCGATGAATAATCTCTGAATCTTCAAATCTTTCCATTAATAATTCTTAATTTTATACCCTATGCCAGTTCTAGATAAACGTAAAATTGAATACAATCGTCAAGGGTTTGATGATGCAGAATTACTTTCTATTTATAAGAAATTACTTCGACCAAGATTAATTGAAGAGAAGATGCTCATTCTTCTACGCCAAGGGAAAATCACAAAATGGTTCTCAGGTTGGGGGCAAGAAGCAATCTCTGTTGGTACAACTATCGCCATGGATAGAGAGGAGTATATCTTTCCGATGCACCGAAATTTAGGTGTTTTTACAACAAGGAAAATTCCACTGAGTAGGTTGTTTGCACAATTTCAAGGTAAGGAATTAGGGTTCACTAAAGGTAGAGATCGTTCTTTTCATTTTGGAACGCAAGAGTATAAAATTATAGGAATGATATCTCATCTAGGCCCTCAATTAGCATTGGCTGGTGGAGTAGGACTGGCTTCTAAAATTAGAGATGAGAAAAAAGCAACTTTAGTTTTTACAGGTGATGGAGGAGCGAGTGAAGGCGATTTTCACGAAGCGCTAAATGTAGCTTCTGTTTGGGATTTACCTGTGATTTTTGCTATTGAGAATAACAGATGGGGACTATCAACTCCTTCTGAAGAACAATATAAATTCAAGCAATTTATTGATAAAGGAATTGGTTATGGAATGAAAGCTGTACAAGTAAACGGAAACAATATTTTAGAAGTTATTTCTACCGTTCGTCAGTTGGCAGAGGAAATGAGAAAAGATCCTAAACCAGTCTTATTGGAATTGATGTCGTTCAGAATGAGAGGTCATGAAGAAGCATCTGGAACGAAGTATTATCCTGAAGGAATTCAAGATGAATGGGAAGAATTTGATCCGTTAGTTAACTATACAGAATTCTTAAAGAAGGAAGGTGTTCTTTCTGAAGAGGTTGAAGAATTATATAGAAAAGAAATAAAGAAAGAAATTCAAGATGGTTTGGACATTGCTTATGCAGAACCAGATGTCATTCCAAATATGGAATCTGAATTTGAAGATTTATATGCGCCTTACGTTCAGAAAGTCCAGATAGCAACAGGACCAAAATCTGAAAAGCGTTTTGTCGATGCGATTCAAGATGGTTTGCGTCAATCAATGGAAAAGTACGATGATTTAATCATTATGGGACAAGATGTTGCAGAATACGGAGGTGTTTTTAAAATCACTGAGGGTTTTGTAGAGCAATTCGGAAAAGATAGAGTGAGAAACACACCAATATGCGAGTCAGCAATTGTTGGTGCTGGACTTGGTTTGTCAATTGCGGGAATGAAAGCAGTTGTCGAAATGCAATTTGCAGATTTCGTGACATGTGGTTTCAATCAAATAGTCAATAACCTAGCAAAAATTCATTGGCGCTGGGGACAGAATGCAGATGTTGTGGTGAGAATGCCGACAGGGGCAGGTTCTGCAGCAGGTCCATTTCATTCTCAAAGCAATGAAGCATGGTTCACCCATACGCCTGGTTTAAAGGTTGTTTTTCCTTCTTCACCTTATGAAGCAAAAGGTCTATTGACGGCAGCGATTGAAGATCCAAATCCTGTAATGGTTTTTGAGCATAAATTCTTGTACAGAAGTATCAGAGAGGATATTCCAGATGATTATTATACGATTGAAATTGGGAAAGCAAACACCATTGCTGAAGGAGAGGATATCACAATCATTACATACGGGATGGGAGTTCATTGGGCAAAAGCCTATGCAGAAAAGAATCCAAATATCTCTATGGAGATTTTGGATTTAAGAACATTGCTACCTCTTGATACCGATGCAATTTATGCTGCTGCCAAGAAAACAGGAAAAGTAATCGTTCTTCATGAAGATTGCATGACGGGTGGAATCGGTGGAGAAATCGTTGCACTTATTTCTGAGAATTGCTTCGAGTTTTTAGACGCTCCAGTAAAAAGAGTTGCTTCATTGGATACACCTATTCCTTTTGCAGGACAACTAGAAGAACAATTCTTACCAAAAGCTAGATTAGATGAAGCTGTATCTGGGTTGATGAAGTATTGATTTAAGATGCGGGAAAGAATAAAGATTGTTTTCAATACATTTATTGAAGCTATTCAAGCGATTATTCATTCATTTTTGGGGTAAAGAGTTAAAAAGAAATTCTTCATCCTAAATGAAGACATATCTATTGAAAGTTTACTGAAATAACCCACAAAAAAAAAGACCTTTCTAAAAAGGTCTCTTCTTTATATTATTTCTTTTTTGCTAATCTTCAATAACCGTATATCCAGGGTATTTTTTAGAACTGAATACAAACTTAGAATCTGCAATTGTTGGGTTTGGCTTGTAAACTTTCAATCTGTAAGTCATAACCGTTGCATCTTTTGTTTTGATAATTACCTTCTTTAAATCTTCTTTTGCTTTAGAGATGTATAAAATGATGGTGTGGTACTCAACACTTCCTGGATTCTTTGGATACAAGTAAATGACATGCATCTTTTCTCCGTTAATCGTTGTTTCTTTCCCCATCTTGTTCTTAAAACCATCTTCCCAGATTGTCATTAATTTACGAGGGTTCATTACATCTTCTTCTTCGTCAGCGTCAGAAACATAAACTGATTTCTCTTCTTTTACAATCATCCAAGTTTTAAGACCATTTGAGATAATAGTATTATCACCAAAAGATGCGTAGAATTTATTGTTCTTTACCCAACCTTTCCCAGTGTCCGTAGTGTTTGTGCCGGCAGTACTATTTTTAGTGGTAGAACTAAATTCAATGTAAAAAGATTTATGCGTCTTCATTTTCTTAGAAAGACGATCTAAAACTGACTGCGAACTAACCTGGCTAAAAGAGATAGCAGAGAAAGAAAGAAGTGTTAAAAGTGTGAATAAAATTTTCATATTTAATATTTTCAAAGTGTTAATCAGAAACTGTGCCAAAAGGTTTACTGTTCTGAATTTCTTTTAAGAGGTCATTTAATGTTTTTGCATCTATATCATGTCCTCCTTGATAAGCTGTTGTTTTAAAGCCCAAAGATAAGAATTGTTCAGTTAATAAGTGTCGTTTTTCAGCATCAAAGAATTCATCATTATCCCCAATAACAAAATAATTGTTCTCTTCTTTTTTCAAATACTCCGCATTCTTGCTATCTAGAGGAAAGTCACTCCCCCAAATAATGGTTGCGTCAAAATGAACAGATTGATTCATCTTCCACCGAGCGGCGGTTGCTCCTCCTTGTGAGAATCCGAGAAGAATTCTTTTTTCTATCGGGTACTGTTTTGAAATTTGCTCATCCAAAGAATTGAGGTAAGAAAGGTTGTCCATAATATCTGTTTCTCGTGCCTCTTTTGTCATCCAAGATGCGCCAACTCTTCCGTAATTCCCCTTTAAATAAAAACGATGCATACCCTCTGGAGCAACGATAAGAATCGATGAATCAACCGATTGAAACTTTCGGATAAAGAATTTTACCAACTGTCCATAACCATGCAACACATATAGCACGGTTTTTGCTTGAGGGGAATCGTTCAGAATTTGATACCTGAATGTTTTTTTATGCTGAAAATTAATTTCCATTGGAACAAATATAGTAGTAAGTACATTAATAAAGTACTTTTGCACCCATGTTAAAATTGCCAATCATACTCGTTGTGTTGTTTGCTTGTTGTAGCATTGGTTTTTTGCATGCGCAAGAGATTACCATCCTCGATGAGGTTACGCAAGAAAGAATTCCGGGAGTTAAGATTTATTCCATTCATCCCAAAGTACAAAAGATAGCAAATATTGATGGACGATTTAGATTAGAACCATTCATTCATTGCGATTCTATTTTTATTGCTTACAAAGGATTTGAAACGAAAATGTACAGTTATGATGAACTAAAAAAAGAAGTTTGGATTGAACTGAAAGAATTTCATTTGGCAGTTTCTGAAATGGTGGTTTCGGCATCTCGGTGGAAAGAAGACAAAGCAAAATCTCCTGTGAGAATAACAAAGATCAACCTGAAAGACGCAGCATTGTTAGAGCCTCAAACTGCGGCTGATTTATTAGAATCCAGCGGGTATGTTTTCGTGCAAAAAAGTCAATTTGCTGGAGGTTCTCCACAATTAAGAGGCTTTGGGACCAACCGAGTAATGCTAGTTGTAGATGGTGTGAGAATGAACAATGCTATTTTTCGTTCTGGTAATTTGCAGAATGTCATTTCTATTGATGGTAATTCATTGGAATCGGCAGAAATTCAGTTTGGACCGGGAGCAGTCCTCTACGGAAGTGATGCAATTGGTGGTGTTATGAACTTCACAACCTTACTTCCGAAGTTTGCACAAGACTCTCTAAAAGCAGAAATAAAAACGACTGCATTTACGCGCTATTCTTCTTCAAGCAACGAATCAACTTCTCATTTGAGTTTTAATTTTGGAAAAGAAAAATGGGCAACGATTAGCTCAGTTACTTATTCTCGTTTTGGAGATTTAACAACGGGAAAATTTGGAAATTCTTATTTCTTAAGACCATCCTATCAACAAAGAATAAATGGAATTGATTCTACGGTGACCAATCCGAATCCTCGAAAACAAATCAATACGGAATACAGTCAAATCAATTTATTGCACAAAGCGCATTTTAAACCGAATAAAAAATGGTTGTTGACTTATTCTTTCTTATTCTCGCAATCTTCCGATGCTCCAAGATATGACCGATTGACATTGGATAAAAACGAGGATGGAGTTTTAGACAATGCAGAATGGTACTACGGTCCACAAAAATGGATGATGAATCAGTTTACGTTTGTGAACCAACCGACTAAAAAGAAGTTCTACGATCAACTAAAAATGAACCTTGCTTATCAGAAATTTAACGAAAGCAGAAACGATAGAAAAACAGGTAGTTCTGCAATACGAAGACAATTTGAACAAGTCGATGCATTCTCTTTGAATATTGATTTCCACAAAGAATGGGCAAAGCGAACAACCTTTGTTTATGGTCTTGAAGGAGTGTTTAATTTAATTAGCTCTGAAGCACATAAAGAATCAATCATCGATAATTCTCAGACAATTATCATTCCTCGCTATCCTGACCAAAGTACATGGCAAACTTATGGTGTATATGCAGATTTAAAACATGCACTTTCTGAAAAATGGACCATCAATTCAGGAATCAGATACAGCCTGTATTTTGTAGATGCTCAGTTTGATACTTCTTTGTTTGCTTTTCCAGTTACAGAAATGTCTAATCAAAATAGTGCATTAAACGGAAGTCTTGGTTTTGTTTTGAATTCATCGAAGCAGTCAAAGTATTACCTTAATTTATCGACAGGATTCAGAGCACCGAACATAGATGACTTCGGAAAGGTCTTTGACTCAGAGCCTGGTAATGTAATTGTGCCGAATGTTAATTTGAAGCCAGAATATGCGTACAATACAGAACTTGGTTTTGCCAAAGCGTTCAAAAGTGTTTTGAAAATTGACGGTGCTGTTTATTACACCTATTTGCAAGATGCACTCGCTCGTTCTCCTTTTCAATTTAATGGACAAGACAGTATTTTATACGAAGGAACATTGAGTCAAGTTTTGGCGATTCAGAATAATAGCAATGCTTATGTTTATGGAACGCAAGCAGGAATAGAATTAATAATTGGCAAAGGATTCAGTGTGAAGTCAACAATCAATTACCAAAAAGGTTCTACCTATAATTTAGATTCTGCTACTTACTTTCCAAAGACGCACGTAGCTCCTGTTTTCGGGAGAACAAGCCTCGGATTTAAGCGCAGACACTTGCATTTAGAATTGTATCTTGTTTATCAAGGAGAAATGAAAGCAGAGAATTTGCCTTTACAAGAACGCAACGATTTTACCTATGCAAAAGATGATAATGGCAATCGTTTTACACCATCTTGGTACACGTTAAATTTTAAAGGAGCCTACTTTTTTAATAAGCATTTATCTATGAATGCTGGCGTAGAGAATATCACCAATCAATTGTACCGAACTTTTGGCTCTGGTGTTTCTGCGAGTGGAGTGAATGTTACAGTTTCGTTGAAGGCGGTGTTTTAGGAGCGTTGGAATATTGGAGCATTCGATAAATTTTGCTTCGGAGAAAGTAACTCGACTTGAATATTTTACATTAAACGGTTCTTCACTTTTTTTTCCGATAGCTATGGGGGAAAAAAGTTAGTAATTTATATTGAGCCTGTCGAAATGAAAAGGTGATGTTATTAAGGTAAGCTTACCTTAATATGAAATGTGATAATGGGGGAGCCATTCTAAAAAAAACTTGTATTACAAAAGTATCGTCATTTTTCTATTTTATTCTACTCTTAGTGAAAAATGTTCATAAATCCCATTTGATTCGATATTTACAAAATACACACCAGATGCTAGTTTAATATCGGCTTTAAAAGTCACAAATTCTGAAATTATTCTAGGATTAGAGCCGTCAGTACTTACAGTTACATCTCCAGTTTCAGCAATATAAATTGATTGATTAAAATTTTCGAAGCTGCCATTTTTAACTAAATTTGTCTGTGAGTAATTATAAGTGTAACTAAGAAAGGATATTGTAAGTAAAAATAGATTTTTCATAGCTAAAATTTATAATTTAAATGGAGATTGTAATAGAACCCTCCGACGCCTTTAATTCTGTAGGTATTTTGAAAAACCCCATCAACATAAATTAAAGATTTTAATTCACCTATACCAAAAACAAATTGAGTTGAAAAGAGGATTTCAAATTTTTTAAACTGATATCCTGCACTAGTTGTAGATGTTACACAAACAGCCCTTGTCCTATCAAAGTAGGAGAGGGGGGGGGGGCTATTGGTATGGGGAAATTCCCTTCACGATAAAAATATCCGAATTCCAGTTTAGCCTTTGCTATCCAGTTTTTTAAGTTGAAATTAACCCCGCCTCCAATACTGTATATATTCACTCGACTAAATACACGTCCTAAATTACTAATTCCTTCCCATGAGTCTAAAAAACTTGCACTATAAAAAGAAGACCATTTTTTGTTGTCTTTATAACCCCCTTCGAATAAAATACCATAACGAAACTCTTGATAACTATCAATCTTTCTCCACCCACCATATACTCCAAGTCTGTAAGTTTTAAATTTGTCTAGGCGTTCTGATTTTATTTTTTCAAAACTACCATTAGGCACTAGGTTCTGTTGCGTAAAAGAAGCTAAACTAATAATACTTAAACTTATCAAAAGTAGTAATTTCATATTGTTAAAATTTATAAATTATATTCACTCCATATGACAAAACGTCCCAATCAATAAGATACCCCGTCTTTATAATAGCAAATGGTTTGTTAAACTTACCGTAAGTCATAGTCGAAGAAAGTTTAGCACCTAATGAGAACCTTTTGAAGTTATATCCTGTTTTTAAGCCCAATTGAAATCCAACTCCTCTAAATTTTATTTCTTGCTGAGTAACATAAACTCGTTCATAAGCTATATGTAAATGAGGGTTTAAATAAATTTTTTTGTTGATTAATGTTGTTAGCGATGGACCAAATGTGAGATGTGTTCTTTGCCATATTTCAGTCGTAAATACTTTGTTTTCAAAGTAAGATGTATTGTAGTATTCATCCCTCTTTCAACTTTCAGTTTTCAATTCTCACCTAAAAGCAAACTCCCTCAACCTACTTATCTTTCATTGTAAAATACTTTCGTTGATTATCATTGAAAAACCACCTTCTTTCCAAAACCTTGGTGTTCTCAATTTTCGGATCATAACTGTAAACCTCTGATGGGTCTTTAAAATCTACTTTTTCTAATTTACCAACGTAAATGAGGATATCTTTGGCAAGAGAATAACTTCCTTGGTCGTATTCAATTGAGATTGCCTTATTTTCTAGATCTCCTAAGCCATCGTACAACATAATTTGAAAAACTTCTTTTGGTAATCCATTGTACATCGTGAAGAAACGTCTGAACGCTCCATGCTCCAATTTGAAATCAATGAGAATATCTTTGTATGCTTCTGTTCGGATGTTTTCAAAACGGACTTGCAACTTTGCCTTCGCGCTTGATGGCACTAAAATGGGAGGACTGATTTCTTTGGTTTTTCCATCCATGACAAAGAAGAAATTGTAATTCCCCATAAAGCCAGTTTCTGCTCTTTTAGCCAGTCTGTCACTGTTTATTGCACGTTCTAAAGCGTGACCTAACCTGTTGACTGTGATGATAATATCTAAACTATCATCACCGTTCACATGTGCTTCGTATTTTTCATACTCATATTTTTCTGTTGCAGGAATTTGCAAACTTGCCTCGATGTGATGTTTGATTTTTTGCTCTAAAGTTTCAACAATTGGATTTTTATTTGGTTCATCAGTCAGCTGAGTCGGTTCGCTAGTACAAGCAAATAAAAGGATACTTAAAATAAGGGCAATACTATTTTTCATAATTTCAAATGTACTATTTTTAGTGGAATTTCATTTACTTTTACAGAATGGATATAAGAATGTCGACATCTTGGAAGAATGTTCTGTCAGAAGAATTTGAAAAAGAATATTTCAAGAACTTACTTTCTTTTGTGGAGCAAGAATATAAGAATTTCCCCAACCAAATTTTCCCAGAAGAAAAGGCAATTTTTAAAGCATTTGATGAATGTTCTTTCGAGGATGTTAAAGTGGTTATTCTCGGTCAAGATCCTTATCCAACAAAAGGTCATGCAAATGGATTGAGTTTTTCACTGAATGCAGATGTACAACCGCTTGCTAAAAGTTTGAAAAATATTTTTAAAGAATTGGAGAGCGATTTAGGCATTCAAGAAGCAAGAAATGGTGACCTGTCTCGCTGGGCAAAGCAAGGTGTCCTCTTGTTGAATAGTGTCCTAACAGTTAGAGAAGGAGAAGCAAATAGTCATGCAAATAAAGGTTGGGAATTGTTTACCGATGCGGTCATTGCTAAATTAAACAGTCAACGGAGTCATATTGTTTACATTCTCTGGGGGGCAAAATCACAGAAAAAAGCGAAGAATGTGAACGGAGAAAATAACTTGATAATTAAATCACCGCATCCTTCTCCTTTGTCATCTTACAGAGGTTTTTTCGGTTCTCAACCTTTCTCATTGACGAATACATATCTAGCAAAGAATCAACTAGAGAAAATTGATTGGTAATTTAGAAAATATTCAATCATCCTATTAACTTTGTTGTATGAAATTTCAAAATGATTTAATTCTTCGAGCAGCTAGGGGAGAGGACATTGAACGTTATCCTGTTTGGCTCATGCGTCAAGCGGGAAGAATTCTTCCTGAATACCGTGCGGTTAGAGCATCTTTGTCTGGATTTAAAGAATTGGTAGAGACACCAGAACGAGCGGCAGAAGTGACGGTTCAACCTGTTGATATTTTGGGAGTAGATGCGGCAATTATTTTTTCTGATATTCTGGTCGTCCCTGAAGCAATGGGATTGGAATATCAATTGATCGAGAAAAAAGGACCTTGGTTCGAGAAGACGATTAAAACGGAAGAAGATTTAATCTTTGCTGCTACGGATTTTGACATTGAAGATAAATTGAGTTATGTTCTCGAAGCCATAAAAATAGCCAACAAAGAAATAGATGGGCGTGTTCCGTTAATTGGTTTTGCAGGTGCTCCATGGACTATCTTCTGTTACATGACAGAAGGTCAAGGTTCTAAAACTTTTTCGGTAGCACGTAAAATTTTATATACAAATCCAACTTTGGCACATGAGTTGCTTAATCGTATCACGAATGTGACAATTAAGTATTTGAAAGCTCAAATTAATGCCGGCGCTCACATGCTTCAAGTTTTTGATTCTTGGGCAGGTATTTTAGGAGACGAACAATATGCAGAATTTGGATTGAAATACATGGACAAAATTGCAGCGGCAATCACAGAAGTTCCATTGACTTTATTCGCTAAAGGAGCACCTAGTTCTCTTTCAAATTTAGGAGAAATGAATTGCAACACCATCGGAATTGATTGGAATACCAATATCACGGATGCTAGAAGAATTGTTGGGGAAAATAGAACACTGCAGGGTAATTTAGACCCTTGTGCACTTTATTCTTCACATTCAGAAGTAGAGCGATTGACAAATAATATGTTGAATTCTTTCGAAAGTAAGCGACATATTGTTAATTTAGGACACGGTGTTTATCCTGACGTTGATCCAGAAAAGGTTAAAACATTTATTAAAACAGTAAAAAACTATGAAATTAAGTACTAAAAAAATGAGAAATTTAGTAGCAACAGTAGCATTTGGAATGTTATCAGTTATTTCTTTTGGTCAAGAAGATGCACAGAATCTTGTTCCAAATGGAAGTTTTGAGTCAGTAGGAAAGAAACCGAAAAGACTAGGTTCTATCGAAAGCGCAACAGGTTGGGTTTCTCCGACAGGAGTAAGAGCCGACTTATTTGTTCCTTCAAAAATGGCAGATTTAGATGTGCCTTTAAATGTTTATGGAAAAGAAGTCGCAAAAGAAGGTTCCAATTATGCTGGATTTGTTGGTTATTCTCACGGTAACAAGTTACCACGTTCTTATGTAATGACAAAATTAGATTCTCCATTAAAGAAGGGGATGAAGTATTGTGTAAAATTTAATGTTTCATTAGCGGAGGCATCTAAGTATGCGTCTAATAACATTGGTGCGAAATTGAGTAAGAAGCCTTTTGGTTCTGATTCTAAATTGCCAATTATTGAAGATGCAAGTTTATTGCATTTTAACAATGATCATAAAATTTTCAGTGCGAGATATAACTGGACAGAAGTTTGTGGACAGTTTGTTGCAAAAGGTGGTGAGAAATTCATAACGATTGGGAATTTTAACTCAAATGACGAAACAAAGTCAACAAGAATGAAAAAAGATCCTAGAGTAAAAGCAAAGCAAGTAATTGCTGCATATTACTATTTGGATGATGTTTCTGTGAAGTTATTAGCAGAAGGAGTATCTTGTGATTGTTTAATTGACAATGGAGAAGGTGATTTTTCTTCATTGATTTATCAGAAGATCAACCCAGTAAATGACGATATGTCTTCAAAAGAGAAGATTGAAATTCAACAAGTGTATTTTGCTTTTGGAAAGTCTAAATTGACATCAGAAGGAAAAACGTCTTTGGATTTAATTGCGAAAGAATTGGAAGCGAATCCTGAGTCAAAATTACAAGTACAAGGATTTAATAATGCAGAAGAAGATTCTGTAGGTGTTGAAAATGATTATTATGCAGACATGGATAACAAGCGTGTTGGTTCTGTTATGAAATATTTAATGTCTAAAGGAATTAGTGAATCAAGAATGATTCCTTCTGCTAAAGGTTCTGGAGTTGATAACGAAGAAATCAAAGAAGAAGACGAGGCAGAATTAAAAATGGCGAAGAATAGAAGAGTAACTTTTAAAATTCGTTAATTCAAATATATTAAATGGAAAGGTTGGCAGATGTCAACCTTTTTTTTTGAATGATTATTCTTGATGAACATACCGTACCTCTTATTAATGAACCTATTCGTTTAGTTGATTATAGCATTGCTGTATTTCCACAGTTAATGACAAAAAATGCTGTAAAAAAAGCACTGAAGAGAAAAGAATTATTACTTAATGGCGAAATTGCAACTTCTGGACACTGGATGGTTGAAGGGAATGTTATTCAGCTTATTGACACCGAAAGTCGCATACCCAAAGCATTCCCTTTAAAGGTTGAAGTTGTTTTTGAAGATGATTATTTTCTTGTCGTCAATAAACCTTCTGGCTTGACGGTTAGTGGAAATTCTTTTAGAACGTTGGAGAACGCAATGGTCGATCAGTTTATATTGTCTTCACAAAAAGATGCATTGAAATGGGCAAAACCGGTCCATAGATTAGATAATGCAACAAGTGGATTAGTAATCATGTCTAAAACAGCCACTTTTCATCGAGAAATGGCAAAACTATTTGAGAATAGAAAAGTGGAGAAAACCTATCATGCAATCACGACTGGAGAATGGAGTGATGAAGAAGGTGTAATTGATTCGACTATCAATCAGCAAGTGGCAAAGACACGCTATAAGATATTGCAACAAGTTCCATCTTTAAGAAGTGAGTTTCTTTCTTTCGTTCAACTGAAACCACAAACGGGTAGGACACATCAATTGAGAATTCATTGTACATTTTCTAATCATCCTATTGCGGGAGATGTTCTTTATGGAGAAGCTGGTAACACTCTACTTCACAAAGGTTTGTTTTTAGCTGCGACTCAATTGTCGTTTATTCACCCCATTCTGAAAAAAGATGTGACAATTGAAATTGCTGTTCCTCATAAGTTTTTCTCGTTGCTGGAGAGGGAAGAAAGACGTTGGATTAAGTTTAAAGAAAAAGATTAAACATCATTTAAAATAAACACATAACAAGTTCCGTTCTCTGTACTGAGTGATTTCTCCCCATTCATTTGCTCTGTTAGTATGTCGATTAACTCGACTCCAAAACTGATTTTGCTCTTTGATACTTCTTTCCAAGTACCATTATCACAATAAGAAAATTGGTATTGATTTAACTTTTTGGAGATGTTAATCGTTATTTCTCCATTCTCAACACCTTTTAATCCATGCTTGATTGAATTGGAGACAAGTTCATTGATTAATAATCCCATTGGGACAATTGTATTCAGGTTAATCTGTTCGACATCTGTTGAAATGTTCAATTTGATTTCTTTGTCGGCAATCGTAAATGCATTCACAATTTCTTGTGTCAATTCTTCGATATAGGATTGCAAGTTTATTTTCGATAACTCTTTTTCTGCGTATAGTTTTTCATGAATGAGTGACATTGCCATTATTCTATTGATGGCTTCCTTGAAATGTTCTTTTCCTTCATCCGTTTTCATATCCTGACTCTGCATTCTCAATAAAGAGATAATGATTTGCAAATTGTTTTTGACCCTATGGTGAATTTCTTTTAGTAAGGTTTCATTCTCCAAACTTTTTACTTGGTTCAATTTGTTTTGAGTTTCGAGTGTCTTGTTGCTTGCAATGAGCTCTTGTTCTGCATGGCGTTGCATGGCTATAAATTGATGTAATAAATAAGCAATGATAAAGAATGCAAATAACACTTCAACGAAATCGCCTAGGTTCTCAATAAATGTTCTTTGAGTTAATTCTGCTATATGATTATTTAAGGAGAAAAAGAAGAAGATGAAAATACTGATACAATTTACGATCAGAAAAAATAATCCAGCTTTTCTCCCAAGACCAATAAATGCAACTAAAATACAGCAAGTTAACCAGAGAAAATCTACGTAATGGGTATAGTCATTCATTGTACTCATTGCAATACCCGATATCAAACTTCCTCCAGTGGCAAAAATCAAAAATACGATTCGAGTATTTTTAGTTTTGTGTAGATAATAAAAACCGAATGAAGATACCAAAAGTACCGCGGCAACAGGAATGAGGCCAGAAATGTTTGAAACACTGTAGATACCTCCCAAAAGGATGAACACAAACGTAAAAGTGAGACTAATTCTCCAAGCAAGAAGGTAAAGTCCTCTTTTGTAGAAGTCTTTGATTGTGGATGTGTCTGGAGTGAAAATGCTCAAATCTTGCTCTATTTAGGCTGAATTTAATTAAAATAATGGACTTCCGTTGATATCTGTTGTCAAAACATCGCTCATGTAGTCAAAGAATGGTCGCATGGATTGAAAGGTGGCATCAACTTGCTTGGCAAAGTCTTTTTGCAGTACTTCTTTATCAGAAAAATTCTTCCAGACAACGTATTGTTTGTATCGTAATAAGTCAATAGCTTTATGGTCTTTCGGAAAACTTTTTGGTGCTGTTTTTAGTTGGTCACCCTGTAGTCCTCCGAAAGTTTGAACGAAATTTTTCTCCGTGATAATTGCTCTAAATTCTTCATCGTCCATCGCGATTTCTTCTCTAATTCTCAATAAATCTTCTTTGTTTGGTGCCCAAAAACCACCAGCAACCATCGATTTATTACCTTCTTCTATGCGAAAGAAATAACCACCTCGAAGTTGTTGAGTAGCCCTTTTGAACCCACCAGCCCAATGCGTTTTGTAAGGCGCTTTGTTTTTGGAGAACCGAACATCTCGGTATATTCTGTATAGACTTTTCTTGCCATTTAAGGTTTCGATGTTGTCATGCTGAGAGAGTAATGCAAGAACATCATCTGCGAAGTCTATCATTTTTTCATGATTCTTTACATATTCTGCTTTGTTTTCAGCAAACCAATCTCGATTGTTGTTCTTTTTCAGTTTGTAGAGAAAATCAAAAGTTGATTGTGTCAATTGAGCCATTTGCAATTATTTACTCAATAAAATAAAGCTGTGTCGAACTTCATCAAAGTGATTATAGATTAATATTTTTTTCTTTGGGTGGTTATTAGAGTGTCTTAACAAAACAGTTTGCTCATCCTTATAAGTTCCATTCAAAATATGAGCAGAAAGCCAGGTAGCAAAAGCTGAACTCGTTCTAAAATCACCAATCAAGTTTTTAAATCCAAGGATGTTTGCATTGGAAAAGAAATTCATATCAACATATTCATACCATTTGTTGTGACGCAAATCTCCATTGTAGCCAAGCATAACTGAATCTATGCTGGAGGCCTTTATTTTGTTCTTCGCTAAGAACTCAGTCAGCAATTTTCCTAAATCATCTTCAGTTGGATAAGTAATTTGAGCAACATCTATGATTTGCGCATAGTAGTCTTTTGCATCTTTTTCTACAATGAATAAGCTCGCACCTTCTCCGCAAATTGTTCCTTTTGTTCTGGAGTTAATTAATTTATCGCTTGATATAATTTCATCCTTGTACTTATTTGCAAGAGAATCAATATTGTAATTATAACTTGAAATTTCTTCCAGTCCACCAATTAACAATTTCTGATGTTTTCCTTCCTCAAACAATAAAAAAGAATCGAGTAATGTACTTTCAAAAGAGAGTCCCCCGTTTGTGTACGTAGTATTGTATCCTCTATTTGATCCCATCAATGCTAATTGCCCAGCAACAGCATTGGGAGTACTTTGAACAAAGTTTGTAGGTGTTAAAACCCCTTCTTCGTATTCTACAATTTGATTTAGAAATTTAATACAATCTTCTAAACCACCATTTGCTGTGCCTATGAGAATACCTTCAATGTCATTGTGTTTTTGCACAAGAGGCAATCCTGTTCCAACTCCCATTCTGACAGCTTTTCCCATTCTTCGTAGCAGCCCTTTAGGAATAAAACTAAGGTAGTTCGGTTCTATTGCATGGTAGACCTTATCTTCAATCACACGAACTTCTCCTGCTAATAATTCATTATTATAGGTGTTTTGAGGAGAAATGGTTTTTAAATCTGTGATGTACATCGAATCAATTTTGTAAGTTATTCTTTGGTAAGATGTGACAAGATAATTGATTTTTTTTAAAATAAAACTTGCATGAGCATTTTAATCTTGCTTTCTATATGAATTCATAGAGGTTGTTGTAAAAAGAGTGTTGTATTTTTGTTCTAGATAGTTTTTATTAAGCAATCATCATTAAAACCAACACAATGAAAAAGATATTATCACTAGCGATTTGCTTCTTGTTTATCATGGGAAGTGCAAATTCTCAAATTTCCTTTAAGAAATTAAAAGACAAATTGAATGGTACTGAAGAATCAGGTACGACAACATCAACGTCCAATTCTACAACAGCAACGACAACGAAAGAAGAAGTATCCAACTCTTCAGTTGCATCTACTTCTGGAATGGCTATTTCAAAGAAAACGACTCCTAATTTTGCAAAGAAAGGAAGAACTTGGTATGTGAGCAGAACGAATGGTTCAGGACAACTAGGAACGAAAGAGCGTCCAGCCAAAGATTTAGGAAACATCATTCACCATTTAAAGCCAAATGATGTTGTTTTAATTGCAGGTGGAACTTATAAAAGTAAAGGCTCAAGGGGTTCTGATGAAATCAATGTTCCTGTAAAAATTTATGGAGGGTTTGACGAGACATTCACCAAAAGAGATCCTTGGGGAGAAACGAAAACGATTTTCACAGGAGTGAATGAATACATGAAATTGACGCAACCTCGATTGTACATTCGCACGAATCAACAGAGAGAAGCAAACGGGCAACTTTCTGAGGGGAGTGAAGTAGTGGTAGATGGTATTATTTTCGATAATGGACCTAGAAACCGTTATCACACAACAGAGAATTATGCAATACGAAGACAAGCAAGCCCTAAATCTGGTCAGAATCCATCTCCAGAATCAGGTGGGGTTGTGATTAATGCGAGTAAATACATGAACGTAACAGTTCAAAATTGTGTCATTATGAATACAGCACCTACACAAGGAGCACTCTCTGTACAAGTTTATAAAGGCGGTAAAGGTTTGATTCAGAACAACTTAAGTATTAATAATACAGGATATGGAATTCATATTAAGACAGGATACATGGGAAGTGATAAGTCCTTGTACCCTCAATTTACAGTAAAACATAACACCTGTTTGTTCAACTGGAAACACGATGCGATTGCTTCTTATGGTGGTGATGCATTATGTGTAGAGCGTAACCTGATAGCTGTAGTAGAGAACAATGTTTTCGGATTTGGTCACATGGGGGGAGTTTACAGTCATGGAGCGGATTTAACGTTGAATAATAATTTATTCACAGGGAATTCAAAGTATGATTTTAAAGAAATCAATGCGAAGATGAAAGTAGATGATATTCTTGATGAATCAATGTATTTGAATCAATACAGTGACGGAAATGAATCTGCTTTGATTAAGATTCCTGTAGGAGAACGTTGGGCAAAGGTTTATGGAAACCGTCAAGAAATCAGAAGAGAAGATGTAGATGCAGCTGTTTCTGTTAGTAATTCTGGCGCGAACCAATTAAGAAGCATGCTTGGACTCAATGTACAAGGAAGTAGCGTTGCAATGGATGCGGAAATTTTTCTACCATTAATAACTATCGAAGAAGCATTACCAGCAGGAGCATTATCCTGGAATGGAAAAGGTTGTCAAAAACCTCAATAAAGTAAAACCACAAACAACCAGAAAAACCGAGTTTAGCGATTGCTAGAATCGGTTTTTTTGTTTTAAACAGAATGACTATCTTTAAGAAAATACAAGCGATCAATTACCTTTGATTAATAGCTTAAAGAATAAAATATGAATACAAATTTAAACCTTGCTGTACTAATAGACGGTGACAACATACCGTCTGCTCACGTAAAAGAGATGATGGAAGAAATTGCTAAATATGGCAATCCAACAATTAAAAGAATTTATGGCGACTGGACGAAGCCACATCTCACAAAATGGAAAAATTTATTACTGGAGAATGCAATTACTCCAATTCAACAATATGCCTACACTACAGGTAAAAACGCAACAGATTCAGCAATGATTATCGATGCAATGGACATCCTTTACAGTGGAAAGGTCAACGGATTCTGCCTAGTTTCTAGTGATAGTGACTTTACACGTTTAGCAACTCGATTGAGAGAAGCAGGAATGAAAGTAATTGGAATAGGAGAGAAGAAGACTCCAAATCCGTTCATCGTAGCGTGTGACAAATTTATTTACATTGAAATTTTAAAGAAGCAAGGAGCGAAGAAAAATGAGGACAACAAAGAAGTTGAAAAAACAGAAGTAGATAAAATAACACGCAAAGAAATTAATTTAATCGCGACAACTATCTCAGACCTCTCTGATGAAGATGGATGGGCATTTTTAGGAGATGTCGGTAGTCTTTTGCAAAAGAAACAACCAAATTTTGATTCCAGAAACTACGGATTTGAAAAGCTAACTCCTTTAATGAAATCAATAGGTAGCTTTGAAATAGAACAAAGAGAAGCAGCTAAAAGCAGGCATAAATTAATTTTTGTAAAGAATAAAAAGAAGTAACATAATTTTCAATGAAAACTATCTTCTGTAAGAAAGGTCAACCCACAAAAATTATTTCTAATTTTGGGACAGGTTATGCAAAAACCTTTCATATTATCATTGCTACAAAAAATAATGAAGAGCAACTGTCGGGCACCTTCATTGAAAAAAGATTCTTGTGGATATTTCCTCAAGCACCAATCGAAGGTGAGTTAGAAAAAGTAATGACTTTCGATCGATATTGGATCAATGGCATTTATTCTGTTGTAATTATACCAAAGCAAGATGTTACTGTTACTGTAAAATAACGATCATCATTTATTATCACAAAAAAAAGCCGCCATTAGGCAGCTTTTTTTTGTTTTCAATTCTTACTACGCATTAAACATGAAGTGACCTTTTGAAACAAATAAATCCTCTGCATTAACTGTCAATAGAGGTAGATTTAATTCATTCTCTATCATGAATTGAATAAATGACTTAGGGTTGGTGATAATTCCTTCTTGAAAATATCCAGCGGCTAATAAATCGGCATCTACTTTTTTTGCATAAGCTAAAAGTTCGTTGTTATAATTATTTCCGATAGCAATATTGGCAATTTCATAGTTTACTCCTTTCTCATCAAAATGATTCTTTACAATATTCTGATTAGATTTCATGTGCTTTTCTAACCATTCGTCTTCGTCATGGTACCCAACTAAATGAACCGTTGCATTGAATCGTTTAGCCATCGAAGCTGCAAACTTGGTGATTTGAATCGTGTTTTTATCAAAAGAGAATGGCATGACAATCGTTTTGATTTTATCGACTGTCTTTTTACCTTGAGTAATTAAAAAAGGACTGCTAGAGTTACTAATCATTTTAATAGCATTACTTCCAAATACTTTTTGAAATCCTTGCGCACCATGTGTTCCCATGACAATTAATTCAGGACTCAGTAATTCTCCTGCTTTTCCAATGTCTTCAAAGACATCACCAACCAGTACACGAGAAGACATTACTTTTAAGTCTTTCTCATCTAGTG
>DQTF01000207.1 GCA_015662935.1 Crocinitomicaceae bacterium
GAGGAAGTTTATCAAGCTTTGCAGTAAATCAAATAGCATCTTTAACTGATGTAAGACCAGGAACTACCGGGACATTGAGTTGCAAGATTTGGTCACGAAACGTATTTACAATTGTTGCAAATGGAAATGTAACATTAGGCAAAATCAATATGGGAAGCACAACTGCAACATCTACTTCAAATTACAATGCATCTGTTACTGCTGATGCAGCTTTTTCTGAAGCAATGGCAGACGCCCCAGATTCTTTAGTTTTTTGGGCTAAATTTACTCCAGTAAGTGGAGGAGATATTGCACGTGTAAAAGCAACATTACACGATAGTTATGATTACAGAGATCCAGAGGATGCTGCTTCAATGACGCATGTAGTTGCAACTGCAGTCTTGAATTACCCAACTACAAATGGTTCTTGGAAGCGTTTTTCTATTCCTTTTAATTACTCAGGACCTGCTACCGGTAATACACATATATTGCTAACATTCACAACCAATGAGGTTGCTGGTGGTGGTTCAGGAAATGATGAAGTGTTAATTGATGATGTTGAGTTAATTTATAATCCTTCAGGAATTAACGGTATAACGAACAAAAACACTTTTGTTTCAATGGATAATTCTTCAAATAGAATCCATATTAGTTCTTCAGAAACGATCAACGGTAACTATGAAATCTATGATATGAAAGGAAATGTTGTTCAAAATGGTGCAATTGCGAATGAATTAAACTTTGAGCACAAGACAGGAATGTACATTGTTGTTCTAAACGTAGAAGGACAAGAATATAACTTCAAAATCATGAAGAACTAGTAACTCAAATTAAAAACTTATTTTTGGGCTGTTTCTTATCAAATTAAGAAGCAGCCTTTTTTTATACTTATGAGAACATTAACCTTAATATTCGTCTTTTTTAGCTTTATTTCATTTTCTCAGAATGGAAAACTTACAGGTAAGATTGTAGATGAGTCTGGTGATCCAATTCTTGGGGCATCTGTAATCTATCGAAAAGATGTAACTATAGGAG
Organism: Crocinitomicaceae bacterium; assembly: GCA_015662935.1. Lineage (GTDB taxonomy): Bacteria > Bacteroidota > Bacteroidia > Flavobacteriales_D > Crocinitomicaceae > UBA4466. The sequence continues at coordinate 1,015 of DQTF01000207.1, forward strand.
CAGTTTCAGATGAAGACGGAAATTTCATCATTGAACTTCCAGTTGGAGAAAGGCGCATATTTTGTCGTTACACGTCAATGATAACGGATACTTTTACAGTCACTATTCTTGAAAACAGAACTTTATCTCACGACATCGTCTTAAAATCACAGGTTCAAGAAATTGAAGGAGTAGAAGTTAAAGTAGGGAGGTTCAATAAACCTCTGGAGGATCAAACTGTCTCGATGGAGATTATTGGTCCTGAAATAATCGAGAATAAAAATACAAGAAGCATTGAAACAGCTTTGGATCAAACTCCAGGATTAAATATTCTAGATGGAGAACCCCAAATTAGAGGAGGATCAGGATTCACCTTTGGTGTAGGTTCAAAAGTAGCTGTTATTGTCGATGATATGCCCATGTTGTCTGGTGACGCGGGTCGACCAGAGTGGAGTTTTATTCCCGTAGAAAACATCCATCAAATTGAAGTCATCAAAGGTGCAGCATCCGTTCTTTCTGGAAGTTCTGCGCTTTCTGGCTCTGTGCATATTCGCACAGCTTACCCAAAAGCGAAACCTAAAACCAAGGTTAATGTTTACGGAGGATTCTATTCTGACATAGATAGTGCAACCTGGTGGAAAAATGCACCGTTAATTACTGGGGTTAACTTTTTACATTCAAGAATGATTAAGAATTTTGACTTGGTGGTTGGCGGAAATATCAACTACGATCATGGTTATATTGGAGCACCTGTAACAGGAGAATTTGTTGTAGAAGATACTATTTCCAACTTTACAGAAGAACAAATGTCGTCTAAAAGAGCAAGGTTCAATTTTAACACACGCTATCGTTCTCGTAAATATAAAGGATTGAGTTATGGCTTGAACGGAAACATCATGTATTCAGAATCTAACTTAACTTTTGCTTGGTTAGATGATACAACAGGATTGTTTAGAGCTTATCCAGGTGCTGTTTTCTTAAGGAAGCAAACGATTTTTAACATTGATCCCTATCTTAATTTCTTTACCCAAACAGATGGTAAGCATAGCTTTAGAATGAGGATACTCTACGCAGACAATGATATGACTGCAGGACAATCTAATCGAGCAACCACTTATTACGGGAATTATAACTTTCAGAAGACCTTTAAAAGTCTGTCAGGTCTAGATTTCGTTGGGGGAGTAACTGGAACATATACCAACTCTTTTGCACAATTATATGTTGGGTCAGGAAGTCCAAACAATAAAATTTTAAACGTATCTGCTTATACGCAAATGGAGAAAAAAATAAAGAACACCTTAAACTTATCCGCCGGTGGAAGGTTAGAGTATTTTGAGTTGAATGATTCTCTTACTGCTTTAAAACCTATTTTTAGAGCGGGTGCAAGTCTGAAAATTTACCAAGAAACATATTTAAGAGCTTCTTATGGACAAGGTTATCGTTTTCCGACTATCACAGAGCGTTTTATTAAGACTGGTGTTGGTAATTTTGGTGTCTTCCCGAATCCTAGTTTACTTCCCGAATCAAGTTGGAATGCAGAGGTTGGAATTAAGCAAGGATTAAAATTTGGTAAATTATATGGATACTTAGACATCGCTGGTTTTTGGCAAGAATATCAAAATACAATAGAGTATCTATTTGGTTTTTGGGGAAATCCAATCGTTGACCCAACTTCCATTTTCGGGTTTAAGTTCGTGAATACAGGAAATACGAGAGTTGTCGGTCTGGATATCTCTTTCTCAGGAAAAGCTAAGATTGGCAAAAAGATAGATTTAACTTTTATGTCCGGTTATAATTACATTGTTCCAACGACTCTTAATCCTGATTATGTGTACGCTGTTGATGAAATTGGTAGAGAATACAGTTATAATTCTACTTCACTAGACTCTACAAGCAAAATTCTGAAATATAGATTCTTACACAACGTAAAAAGTGATATTGAGTTCACATTTTTTAAGAAAATAAGCATTGGTTTCAGTACAAAGTACTTCAGTAAAATACTCAATATGGATGGAGTTATAGAAGAATTTGAGAATAGTACCACAGGTCCATTTATTCAAGACATACGTTATATGGACTATTATCAGTCTCATCGTTTTGGTAACTGGATATTCGATGCAAGAATATCATGGAACATTTCTAAAATTCACAAAATAGCCTTGATTAGTGCAAACATCACGAACAGAATTTATTCATTGCGTCCGCTTAAAATTGAGCAACCAAGAACAATTATGTTGCAATACACATTCAACTTAGATAAGAATAAGTAAGGTCATGGAGGAGATGATTGAGAGGTAGAACTTTCTATTGCAGGAAAGTTTACGACTAAAAGGTGAAAAAATGCATTTTATTCCAATATTCTCCGTACTTTTGCCCCAGATTTAGGTTCACAAGGTGAAGAAAAAAGGAATCTGGTGAGAATCCAGAACTGTATCTGCAGCTGTAAACACTATAAGTTAATTTCATTAAGCCACTGCCATTTTGGTGGGAAGGCGAAGTTAATAAGGTGTGAGTCAGAATACTTGCCTAAATATATTTTTAATGAAGACTTCAGAATAAAGTCGGACTTTGTACGCGATCTTTTTTTCGTGTGCCAATTCTCTTAACTGATTTTTTCAACGTTTAACTTTTTTAAAATTTTTCACGATGAAGAAAATTTACATTTTAACAACTGCTCTTTTTTTAGGAGCAAACATCAATGCACAGCCATTAATCGATTTTGAATCGTACAACTTGCCAGCTGCGATTGATACATTCTACAACGGTGCTGATGGTTCAGGTGATTTTACAATTGCTTATGCTACCTTTTCAAATGTTTATGATGCTCAATGGGGCTCATGGACAGGATTCTCAGTTTCTAACATGACAGATACACTTACTCCCGGCTGGGGTAACCAGTACAGTTGTATTGTTGGAGAAGGAGCAGCCAATTCTTCTAATTATGGTGTGTTTAATTCTGAAGGAGAAATAACTGTGAACGCAAACATTAGACTTCAGTCTTTTAGTATAGCAAATACTACTTATGCAACAATTTCAATGCAAGAAGGAGATTCCTTTGCGAAAAAATTTGGAGATTCACTTGGTGCTGACGGATTGGTTGATGGCACTAATGGAGAAGACTTCTTAAAAGTGTGGATCATTGCGGAAGATTTAGCGAATACAAACAAAGATTCAATAGAATATTTCTTAGCGGATTACCGATTTGCAGACTCAACTCAAGATTACATCTTAAAAACATGGGATAATGTTGACTTGACAAGCTTTCCTTTTGATGTTCAAAAAATTACTTTTAGAATGGAGTCATCAGACAATTCTTTTGGGTATATGAATACCCCAGCATATTTTGCAATAGATAATATACAAGGTGCTTCGGTTAGTGGGATTGATGAAAGTGAAAAGATTTCTTTTAGTACTTATCCAAATCCAGTTAAAAAGACCTTGACCGTTACTGGTGATAATGGTACAATTTCATTGTTTGATGTCAATGGAAAACTGATCATGGAGTCAGTTCATTCTGGTGAAAGTAAAATTGATATGACAAATTTAGATAAGGGAATTTATTTATTGAAATTAGAGAATGCGACAGGGGTTGCAACTCAAAGAATCATTAAATAATTAATTCAAGAATGGGGAGCAGTTTCGATTGCTTCCCTTTTTTATGCTTCGAAATACAATTATATTACTTTTTCTACCTCTCATATCTTGGGGGCAAAAAGATACCGTGCAACGAATTTCAGAAGTGATTGTATCTGAAGCTATTTATATCCCAAAGTCAACCAAAAGTATTCTTACTCAAAAAGACATCGATGAATTGTCAGCAAATGATGTGGGAGAACTCATTCAAAAGATTTCTGGAGCAAATCTCAAGTCTTATGGAAGTCTGGGGGGATTAAAAACAGTATCGATGAGAGGTCTGGGGACAAATCATTCTTCGATTGTTAAAGACGGATTTTCAATTCTTAATTCTCAAACAGGACAAGTCAATCTTGGTCAAATTGAAGTGGATAACGTCGTGGGAATTATTAGTTCTATCGGGAAACGATTTAAAAATTCTCTTCCAATTTCTGCGCAAGTTTCGGGAAGCAACTTCTTAATAAAAACGTTTGAAAATACATTTACCAGCGATACATTACAAGTTCGAGCAAATGTGAAATACGCGTCGTTTAACCAACAATTGGCTTATTTAGGGGTAAAATATTCTCCCAATAGATGGCTGCTGAGTGCTTTTGGCAGAATGAGAAAATCGGATGGTGCCTATCCTTATTTATTAAAAAACGGTTCGACTTTCATCAATAGCAATCGAAGAAATAATGCCTATCAAGATTACTCTTTTGGAGCTACTTTAGGTTATCGGTTTAAGAAAGGTTTTTGGAGGTTGATGTATCGGAATTCTTCTATAAATCAAGAGTTGCCAGGAGCTGTAATTTTTTACAACGCAACGCAAGATGAAACATTGCTAACGAGTAAACAATCGTTATCATCTGATTTTCAGTCGTTTTTGAGGTTCTTGGAATACAGGTTCTATGCGGATGTAAATTCCGGTCAATTAAATTACAAAGATCCAACCTTTCTGAATTCGACGGGAAAAATTGATGCAAAGTACGATAATCGTTCAGTAACTGGAGGAGTTACTTTTTCTGCTAAATTAAATAACAACTTAATTCTCAATGGAGGTGTAGAAGAAGTCATTAGTGATTTGTTTTCGAATGATTCAACTTTTGCAAAACCTGTTCGGTTTCATAATTTCGGTTTGCTTGGAGCGTCTTATGTGCTCAAAAAGAAATTAAAAATTGAAGTTCAAGTATCTTCGCAATATGTGCAAGAGAAAAATAACAATGGACTTTCAGGTAAAGATAGATTCAGAATAAATCCATTCATTTCTTTGGAAACGATTTCGAAGAAAAAACAACGTTGGAAACATCAATTGTGGTACCGAAATTCATTTAGAATGCCTTCTTTTAATGAGTTGTATTACAATAATATCGGTAATAATTTATTAGAGCCAGAAGATGCACATCAATTCAATTATGGGCTTTCCGTTGTTCCTGTTCAGAAGAAAATCGAGATTTATATTCGTTCAAATGTTTATTTCAATCACGTTGCGAACAAAATCGTTGCGATTCCTACTAAAAACTTGTTTGTTTGGTCCATGCAGAATGTGGGACTGGTCAATATATATGGCTTTGAAGCAATTCTTCAAGTAAAATGGACATTAGCAAAGAATTGGAAACTGACATCGAATGCCAATTATTCTTACCAAAGAACAATAGATGTAACAGATGCCAATACTCCAACTTATCTGCACCAAATTGCTTACATTCCTCTGCATACAGTGAATTTCGACTTTTCCGTATATTATAAAACAGCTGGTTTAAGAATGTCAAATTATTTTGTTTCAAAAAGATACTCCTTAAATGAAAATATTGTGCAGAACGAAATAGAAGGTTTTCTTATTTCCGATTTGAGTATTTTTCATACATTTAAAATTGCTAAAAAAAATCAGTTGAAAATTCAGTTTTCAGTGAAGAATATTTTTAATCAACAGTATGCCTATATCCGCAACTTTGTGATGCCAGGCAGAAATTATTTATTATCTTTAAGTTATGCGTTTAATTAGTTGGTTATCTATTACTGCCATTATGCTTATTCTTTCTTCATGCAAGAAAGATAAACCTGAACAAGACGTTGTTTCTGCAACCTTATCTAACGGTATGCTTGTGCTTTGTGAAGGGCTATTTCAACAAAATAACTCGACTGTTTCTTGGGTAAATCTGGCTAATTCTACTGTTGCCAACAATTTGTTTGAGAACAGGGTAGGGCGACAACTGGGAGATACAGGAAATGATATCCAGCGATACGGCAATAAAATCTACATAGTAGTCAATGCATCAAGTACGATAGAGGTTTTAGATGCAACTACTTTTCAATCGATTCAACAAATAGACATGGTAAATGGTAGTGTTGCAAAGCAACCTCGCAGTATCGTTTTTAACGGAAGTAACGCCTATGTTAGTTGTTACGATGGTTTTGTAGATGTTATAGACACCTCCACATTACTTGTCACACAAAGGATTCAAGTTGGAGCAAATCCCGAAGGGATGGCAATTGCCAATAACAAGTTGTACGTTGCAAACTCTGGTGGGTTGAATTTTCCGAATGTTGATTCGACACTTTCTGTCATTGACTTATCGACAAGTACAGAATTGGCAAAGATAGCCATTGGTAAGAACCCTAGCTCTGTTATTACAGATTTACAAGGAGAAATTTATGTTATCAATAGGGGAGATTATGCTGCTGTTCCTTCCTCTATTTCGAGAATTGACACGCAGAATGATGTTGTAATCTCAACATTAGCAATTAATGCGACACACATTACATCGATGAATTCAAATTTTATCATTGCTAATTACGACTACAACACAAGTGCTAGTAATGTTCTCCTTTTTGATCCACTAAATGAAACTGTAATCAATCCAAATTTCATTTCAACTGCTGGTATAACAACGCTATATGGCGTTCAGTATGATTCTTTTAGAAATAAAATTTATATCATGGACGCAATGAGTTTCACAAATACTGGATACATTAATTTATTCAATTCAACAGGTTCTCCAATTGAGAAATTTCATGTAGGATTGAATCCCAATAAAATTATTTTCTATGATTAAAATAGTTCTGGTTTTTGCCACTTTTATTCTTACAACAGTATCATTCTCCCAATCTTTTGCTCCACCAGCAGGACAAGTTGGCTCAACAGCAATTCATAAAGACTCTGTAATTATTCTTTCATGGGCAAACAATTGTTCAGTTACAAGAGGTTTGGCTGACATTACTAATCCTTCTTTGGGAGATGCTTCTTTTGGAGTTGCCCCAAATGCTGTTGGAATTGCTGACGGAAGCTCTGTGATTTCTTTGGGAGATGGAGGAGAGGCAATACTTAGTTTTGGAACGCTAATAACGAATGGACCAGGTCCTGATTTTGTAGTTTTTGAGAACTCGTTTAGTGAAACATTCTTAGAATTAGCTTTTGTAGAAGTCAGCTCTGACGGGGTTAATTTCTTTCGGTTTCCAGCCATTTCTGAAACTCAAACAACAACACAAATTGGCGGTTTTGGTTCTGTAGATTGTCGATACCTACATAATTTAGCAGGGAAATACAAAGCTAATTATGGAACGCCATTCGATTTAAACGATGTTGCAGGAGTTTTCGGTTTGAATGAAAATGCAATTACGCACGTAAAAATAATTGATGCAGTTGGTAGCATTGATCCTTTGTATGGAACTCAAGATAGTCAAGGTAATTATGTCAATGATCCTTTTACCACGCCTTTTGCATCCAGTGGATTTGATTTAGATGCAGTTGGTGTTATCAATGAAGGCTCTCTTGATTTAAATGAAGAAATAAGAGAACAGTTCAGTATTTTTCCAAATCCAACAAGTGATGTAGTCACAATTGCTGTAAATTCACCTACTACATTCTCAATTATAGATTTCAAAGGACAGTTGATAGAAAAAGGCTTTCTAGAGAAAGAAGGAGTTGTTAATTTAACCAATCATTCGGCAGGAGTTTATATTTTTAAATTAAGTAACTCTGCGGGTGTATTTACGTCTAAATTAGTAAAACAATAATGGAACATCTATCACAAGAATTCTGGAGTAATCGCTACAAAGAAGAGAGTACAGGTTGGGATTTAGGAGAAATTAGTCCACCAATTAAAGCCTACTTCTATAAAGTAGAGGATAAGGGCATCAAAATTCTAATACCAGGCTGTGGTAATGGACATGAAGCAGAATTTTTACACAATCAAGGATTTTCAAATGTCCATGTACTAGATTTCGC
>DQTF01000251.1 GCA_015662935.1 Crocinitomicaceae bacterium
AACCCTTCCTAAATCATTGATGTCGCTTTTTAAATCACGCAAGAAATTAATTTTCTGAAATGCAGAACCTAGTTTCATAGCAGACGGTTTGAGTCGTTGGTATTCTTTTTCATCGCCATAAACAAAAACTTTTAAGCACATTAAACCCACGACCTTTGCAGAGCCAAGAATATAGTTGTCGTATTTTTCTTGATTGTAGTCAACAGGATTTAAATCCATTTCCATACTCATGAAAAACTGTTCAATCAGTTGTAAGTCAATTTGATATTTGTTGACCGTTGCTTGAAGTGAATTTAAAATTGGATTCAATGAAATTCCTCTTTCAATGGCGTTGTAGGTTTCTTTCTTGAATTCTGCAAGCAATTCTTTCTTATCGTAATCGTGAAAGGTGTCAACTATTTCATCAGCAAAACGAACCAGTCCATATATTGCGTGAATGTCATTTCTGATTTTTTTATCTAAGCATTTTACCCCAGCATAGAAAGATGTACTATACGATTTGGTGATTCGTCTAGATGCATCGTAGCAATATGAGTCATAGATGGATTTCATAATTCAGCAATCAGTTGGTTGGCAACAATCTTTCCTGAGATTAAAGCAGGAGGGATGCCAGGTCCGGGGACCGTTAGTTGACCACAAAAGTACAGATTTTTTAGCTTTGATTTTATCTTAGGTTTTAAATTTGCTGTTTGCATCAATGTATTTGCTAATCCATATGCATTTCCTTTGTAAGAATTATAGGTGTTTTTAAAGTCTTCGATGCAAAATGAATTTTCGTAGATTAGGTGTTCAGAAATAGATTCTCCGCAATGCTTTTCGAGACGATTTAATACAATTCTTTTGTATTTTTCACGCATTTCATCAGTGTCTTCAAGATTAGGTGCAATGGGAATAAGAATCATTAAGTTTTCGCAACCATCAGGTGCAACATTGCTATCCGTTTTTGAAGGAGCACAAACATAAAACAAAGGCTTTGTTGGCCATTTTGGATCGTCGTAAATTTCTTTACCATGTTCTTCGAGTAGTTCGTCAAAGAAAAGATTATGATGCTGCAATTTTTTAATTCTCTTGTTTACTCCCAAATAAAAGATCAATGAACTAGGCGCCATTTTACGTTTGTCCCAGTATTTTTCACTATACCTTCGAAAGTTTTTAGGCAATAAATGTTGTTCAACGTGATGATAATCAGCACCGCCAATTATTGCATCAAAAGAATGTGACTCACCATTAACCTCCATTCCAGTTACAGAAGATTTATTGATAATTATCTGGTCTACAGTTTGTTTGTAGTAAAATTTTGCTCCGAATTTCTTCGCTGCTTTTTCAAGACCTTGAGCCAATGCATTCATTCCTCTTTCAGGATACCAAGTTCCTAATTCTAAATCGGCATAGTTCATCAGCGTGTACATCGCTGGAATTTTACTCGGCCTTTCTCCTAGGAATAATACAGGAAAATTAAGAATGTCTCGTGCTTTTTTAGAAGAGAATCGCTTTGCAATATCTTTCTCTACTGATTTGAAAATGTCTAATTTAATAGCGTTAGAAAGAATGTCTTTACGAAAGAATTCCGATATTTTTATTCCTGGATTCTCGATGAATGAACCCATTGACACTTCGTACTTTATTTTTGCATCCGCTAGAAACTGTTCTAATTTCTCTCCGCCTTTTTCTTCAAAAGAATCGAATAGTTGAACCAATTCTGAATGTTTCTCAGGAATGTGTGTTGAAGTGAAATCATCCCAAAAAACTTGATAAGCAGGATCTAATCGTGTCAGCGAGAAATAATCTTCCCTTTTTTCTCCTAAATCAGCAAATAAACGATCAACAACCTCTGGCATCCAATACCAAGATGGTCCCATGTCAAAAGTAAAACCTTCTGCTGAGAAAAATTGTGAACGACCACCGGGCATAGAATTTTTTTCAAAAACATGAACTTCAAGACCTGCTTTTGCAAGAAAACATGCAGCAGATAGGCTTGATAGGCCCGCACCGATAATCCCAATTTTTTTCATCATGCTAAAATACTTAGTTTTCTTAAATAGGTCACTATTTAGGAGTTATAATAAGCACGAATTACTTGTAACTCATTTTCATTTGGTCAAGAATTAGCAAGTCATTCTAAGGAAAGATAATAATAGTACTAACTAGGTTAAAAAAAATGCATTAGCATTTTAGTTTGGTTTTTAACTTGTAAAGTTAAAATTCAATCTTAGAAAAGTTTAGGTCAACTTTTGCTTTTATTCCAGGAATTTTCCCGTTGTCGCTATATTGCCAATGAATAATCTCATCATCTTGAAATCGAGATTCTTTGGTACTGTAGTTTGCTACCCAGAATTTATAATCACGAAAAGATTCCTTCATAAACTCGACATACATATTATAAGAAGTATAAATGATTGGACGTCGTCCTGTTTTTTTTTCAATGTATTCTAACCAAATTCTCATTTGTGAAACAAGTTGCTGTTTGCTATCCGCTTCTATTTCTGCATCAAGAACGGGAGGTAAATCAGTTTTTTGGAGTTGATAGTTTTGCAGAAAATGAATGGCTTGTTTTTTTGCATCTTTTTTTGGTAAGAAAAAGTGGTAAGCACCATGTGGAATGTTCTTGTCTAGCAGAATCCCTCTGTTTCGATTCCATTGTGTATCAACATGATTAATACCTTCTGTTGCTTTACAATAGACAAATGATATCAAGGAGTCTGAAAAGTTAAGTACTTCATTCCAATCAATTTTTTCTTGGTGATGTGAAATGTCAATGCCATAACTCACAAAAGGTGTTGGAAGTGCTATAAAAGTCATCGCAGCTGGTTTCTTATTAATTCTATTCCAAACATAGTATCCAGAAAACGAGAGAATAACAATTAATACAATTGTTGAATAGAGTTTTTGGTTAAATTTCTTTTTCGTCTTTCCCACTGAATCAAATTTGGATAATTGAAGGTACAAAAAAAGCCTTTCCGAAATCGAAAAGGCTTTAAATATTTTGTTTGAGAATTACTTCTTCGTAATTGCTCTTCTTTTCTCCTTGATACGAGCAGATTTACCAGTTCTTTCTCTAAAGTAAAAGATACGAGCTCTACGTACACGTCCAACTTTATTGATCACAATGTTTTCAATAAATGGAGAGGAAATTGGGAAGATACGTTCTACACCAATGTTTCCAGACATTTTACGAACAGTAAAAGTACCAGTTGCTTCTCCTCTGCGTTGCAATACAACTCCTTGGAATTGCTGAATACGCTCTTTATTTCCCTCTCTAATTTTGTATGAAACAGTAATTGTATCTCCAGCTTGGAAGCTTGGAAGATCATTTGTCCCAATTAATTCGTTTTCAATCTCTTTAATATAATCCATGTCGCTTAATTTCAAATTCTCCGCTTAAAACGGGGTGCAATATTACGAATATTTTCTGATATCACCATCTATTCGTAACTTTTTTTGACAAAATTACACTATTTTTTTCATCTACAACACCATCTTCTCTAGATGCCTTTCTTTTTTACTATTTTTGGGGAAAATTAATACGAATTACAATGTCAATTCACAAAGAAGTAAAGAAGGTTACAACACACGTTCTGCAAAGAATGAAAGATGAGGGAGAGAAAATTAGTATGCTTACTGGATATGATTTCTCAATGGCGAAGATAATTGATTCTGCCGGGATTGATATTATTCTCGTGGGAGATTCTGCTTCGAATGTGATGGCGGGACATGAGACAACCTTACCGATAACCTTAGATCAAATGATTTACCACGCATCGTCGGTTGTGAGAGCAGTAGAAAGAGCATTAGTTGTTGTTGACTTGCCTTTTGGTTCTTACCAAGGGAATTCTAAAGAGGCTTTGTCAAGTGCGATTCGTATTATGAAAGAATCTGGTGGTCATGCTGTGAAAATGGAAGGTGGCGAAGAAATTATTGAATCGATTACACGTATTCTCACAGCTGGAATTCCAGTGATGGGACATCTTGGATTAACGCCTCAGTCAATCTATAAGTTCGGGACTTACGTTGTTCGAGCCAAAGAGGAGGATGAGGCTGAACGTCTAATCACAGATGCAAAGCTTTTGGAAGAAGCCGGTTGCTTTGCGATTGTTCTGGAGAAAATTCCAGCAGCATTGGCAGAGAAAGTGGCGAAAGAAGTCAGAATTCCAATCATTGGTATAGGTGCAGGTGGCGGAGTTGATGGACAAGTTTTAGTGGTTCACGATATGCTCGGAATCAACAACGAATTCAATCCTCGTTTTTTAAGAAAATACCATAATTTGTACAAAGAAATGTTTG
>DQTF01000142.1 GCA_015662935.1 Crocinitomicaceae bacterium
CCCCTTTGCCTGTTTGAATTTTCAGAAGGAAGTGGAACAAAAATGTTGGGAGGCAGCCGGTAAAGAACAAAAAGTTCCTGCACAGCGTTTAATGGATTTTTTAGAAGACAGAGTTTCTTCAGATTTGCCTGTTAGTTCTTACCAACCTGGAATGACTTCTTTAGACCTCAATGAAATTCTACCAGATATTATTTCTAAAAACCTAAAAGTTGCTTTCAAAGCATTTGGAGAAAAGATGAAAGATTTCTTAACCAACGAAGCTGTGCTACATGCTCCAGAGTCAAGAACTTCTTCTCCAATACAGATACCGAGAAATGAATTTTTACAACATCCAGATGTGAAGGGATTGTTCCCTTGTGCAGAAGGGGCAGGTTATGCAGGAGGAATCATTTCAGCAGCAATCGATGGGATGAAATGTATAGATCAGATTAGTAGCTAATTGTTAAAACCTTGTTGTTTTATTTTAAATAGTTTTTCCCGAAGCCTTACCTTGCGCATTTCATAATCTTTTCTCATTCATCAAACTTAAATGTAACTAAAACTCGGAGTTGTTTGAGCCTTTTCGGTGAGTTCTTTGAGTTTGTGAAATGTAGTTTAGATTAATGGAAAGTATATGTCAGCGCTAGACTTTTTTGCTAACTTTTTGGGGCAATGCCAAAAAGTGGAAAGAGTTAATGAATTAAATAAATTCCAGAAGATAATCTGAAGGTCAAAAAAATCCTACTCAAACTGAGTAGGATTTTTAATCTTTTACCTAGAAAATTTATTTCACCAACTCCATTTCTTCAATTAAGTTAGTAGCACCAAAGCACTTATCAACCAACCATAAGGTATAACGAATATCTAATGAAATCGTACGTTGAATATTTGGTTCAAAATAGATATCACCAGACATTGCCTCCCAGTTACCATCGAATGCAGTACCAATCAAATGACCGTCTCCATTGATGACAGGAGAACCGGAGTTACCACCTGTAATATCATTATTCGATAAGAAGTTAACTGTTAAGTTTCCATTCTTATCAGCGTACTGACCGTAATCTTTTTGTTGCCAAGTAGCTTTAATTTTTGGATGAACCACAAACTCAGGATTAGAAGGGTCTTCTTTCTGCATCACACCGTCGATTGTTGTTACGTAATCATAAGAAACGGCATCTTTTGGATTGTAAGGTAAAACATTACCATAAGTTAAACGCAAAGTAGAGTTTGCATTTGGGTAATATTGCTTTTCGGGATTCATATCACGTAATCCAGCAACGAAATAACGATTGGCTTTATTCAAGTTGTCTGAAGCAACTTTTAATTCATCTGTTGCTGTTGCTGCAGAATGTGCGTCATTAATATCCATTACTAATCGGTATAAAGGATCTTTCTCCAACTTCTTCATAGAAGGGTTCTCATTGAAAGCATCAAATTTATCTTTGTTTAAGAACATGGATTTCTTTCCGATTTTCTTAGCGTATTTTTCAACACCTTTCTTTCCTTTTGAAGCAATTTTTTTCATCAATGGTCCCATTTGTGAGCTTGGAATATCTTCAACATACATGTGTAATACATTGTGGATGATATCCATTTCAATGTCCATGTTAGCGGTTTCAAAATAACTGTTTGAAATTTCTCCCAAACGACTAATAATCATTTTAGCTCTGTCTTCTTGTCCTGCATCAATCGCTTTTTTCCAGAACATATATCTGAAAGCAGTTAAATTTGCATCAACCGAATAGATGAATTCTGATTGATAAACTTTGATGTTTACAATATCATTGGTTTTATTGTAATACTCTTTCATTACTCCTAAAACATCAAAAGAAGAAGTTCCTTTGCTCTTTATGAATTCGTTGAACTGCTTTTCAATTTCCTCTTTCTTACCAATAACATCGTTGTTCTTTACTTGTTCCGTTTGACCAATGAAGTACTTCCAGTAATTTGCCACTTGTGCATATTTAGAAGAATATTTTAAACGAACATCAACGTCTTTGTCCATATACATTTTCATGATGTGCAATTTTGCAGCACGTATATCAACCCTTTTAGGTTGTTCTAAAGTTACCGCTTGTTCAATTCCGTAAGAACTTAAGTATCTGTCTGTAGAGCCTGGGAAACCAAGAATCATTGCAAAATCATCTTTCTCAACTCCTTTAATAGAGATTGGTAACGCATGTTTTGGAACATAAGGTTTGTTCGCTTGGTCGTAAGCAGCTGGTTTGTTATCACTGTTAGCATAAATTCTAAACATAGAAAAATCAGCAGTGTGACGTGGCCACATCCAGTTGTCAGTATCACCACCAAATTTACCTGCAGATTGAGGAGGTGTTCCTACAAAACGAATATCGTTGAAACGTTCTTTTACAAATAAATAAAACTCATTTCCTTCAAAGAAAGAACTGATGGATGCAGAATATTCTGTTCCCGCAATTGCATCTGCCTCTAATGTACTAGAAAGTTCAGCAATTTTAGCATTTCGCTCATCTTCTGTCATATTATCTTTCAACTCCTTTAGAATTGTTTGGGTAACATCTTGAATTCTCACTATAAAGGTTGCGTGTAATCCCGGTACTGGAATTTCTTCTGCATTATTTTTCGCCCAAAAACCATCGTCTAAATAATTGTGTTCTGTTGTCGAAGCATCTGCAATAGCATCGTAACCACAGTGGTGATTGGTAAGAATTAGTCCTTGTTTAGAAATGATTTCTCCCGTACAAAAACCACCAAATGAGATGATTGCATCTTTAATGGATGATTGATTGATAGAATAAAGTTCTTCTTGAGAAAGTCGAAGACCATGCTTCTTCATATCTTCATAGTTTCTTCCTAATAAGAACGGAAGCCACATTCCTTCATCTGCTCTTGCAATAGCTCCTAACAAAAGGAAAGCAGCGATAATTGTAATTTTAATTTGTTTCATTTTTCTGGTTTTGAATAATTAAGGTTTGCAAGGTAAGCAGAAAATATTGAATGATTAACATTAAAATAAAAATGTAAAAGTGAGAGTAAAATATCCGCTGTAATCCTTTCTAATTCACCATAAATTCACTACATTCGCTCGATAAATTAGAAACACATTAAAAACACATAATTACATGGCTTTTGACATAGAAATGATTAAAGAAGTGTACGCTAAATACCCTGAAAGAGTAGAAGCGGCAAGAAAAGTGGTTGGAAAACCGTTGACGTTAGCAGAGAAGATTTTATACACACACCTTTGGGATGGAGCAGCAAAGACTGCTTTTGAAAGAGGAAATGCATACGTTGATTTTGCTCCGGATAGAGTAGCAATGCAAGATGCAACTGCACAAATGGCGCTTCTTCAATTTATGCAAGCAGGAAAAGAAAAAGTGGCTGTACCTTCTACTGCACATGCTGATCACTTAATTCAAGCGAAATTAGGTGCAAGTGTCGATTTGCAGGAAGGAATCAATAAAAACAATGAAGTATTTAATTTCTTAAGTTCTGTA
>DQTF01000238.1 GCA_015662935.1 Crocinitomicaceae bacterium
CAACTATCTCGTTTCTGAATGCTTTTCCAATTTGTGCAATACCAAAAGGGATTTTCATTCTTCCAGACTTCTGCACGTTTAGGAAGTTGACAAAAATACCTTGAGCCGTTTCTGGGCGCAAGTAAATTTTTGCAGATTCTCCAGAAACAGAACCTAATTCTGTGGAGAACATGAGGTTAAACTGACGTACTTCTGTCCAATTTTTAGAACCTGATACTGGACAAGCAATTCCTAAATCCATGATGAGGTTATAAACCCCTTCCAAATCTTCATTGGTCAATGTTTCTTTCATCCTTGCTTCAATCTCATCAATTTTAGCTTGATTTCGAAGCACATTTGGATTTGTTCTTAAGAATTCTTCTTTGTTGAAGTCATCCCCAAAACGTTTCAACCCCTTAGCAACATCTTTATTGATTTTAGCACGGTATTTCTCAATATGATCTTCAATCAGAACATCAGCGCGGTATCTTTTTTTAGAATCCTTATTGTCTATCAATGGGTCGTTAAATGCATCAACGTGACCGGAAGCTTTCCATACTGAAGGGTGCATGAAAATTGCTGCATCGATTCCAACAATATTCTCGTGCATTTGCACCATTGATTTCCACCAATATTGTTTGATGTTATTTTTTAATTCAGAACCTAACTGACCGTAGTCATAAGTTGCGGATAATCCATCGTATATCTCTGAGGAAGGAAATACAAATCCATACTCTTTTGCATGTGATATGATGTCCTTCAGGTTGTCTTCTTTTTGTGCCATGTCGCAAAAGTAAGAATTTCTTTATTTATGGGGCATTTTTTTATTCACGGGGTGACTATAAGTCACCCCGTGAATAAAAAAAACTTCACAAAAAAGGTCTTTGAGTTTAATCAAAGACCTTTTTATTAAGATATTAATATGTTTTACAACATTGTTGTTGGGCAAGCGTATTCTGACATGTTAAATGCAGGAACATTTTTCATCGCCCCAAATCCTCCAGCAACATCAATTAAGTTATGAATTCCATTTGCTTTTGCAATTGAATTAAAAATCACAGAACGGTAACCTCCAGCACAATGGACATAATATGTTTTGTCTTTGTCCATCTCTGCAATTGTTTTGTTGATTGTATCTAATGGTTGGTTAATTGCGTCAATAACTCTTTCTGAGTAATATTCAGACTCTTTTCTGACATCTAAAATGTTAACTCCAGATAAGTTTGCTAACTCTTCAGGAGTTACTTGGTCAATTGAAGCTAGTTTATTTCCCGTTTCAGACCATGCAGTTATAGCATTTGGTAAAATCCCTAAAGAATTATCATAGCCAATTCTTGACAAACGAGTTACAGCCTCTTCTTCTTTTCCAAAATCAGTAACAAGAACAATTTTTTGGTTGATATCTTCAATTAATGCACCTACCCAAGGAGCAAAACCTCCAGCTAATCCAATAAAAATAGAACCTGGTATATGTGCTTTTACAAATTCCGTTTGATGACGGGTATCTAATATTAATGCACCATCAGCAACCAATGATTTAAATTCATCAACTGATAATTCTTTTGTTCCTCTTGCGACTACGTCATCAATTTCCATGTTAATGCCTTTGTTCATTCCTGCATTTTTTGGGAAATATTGAGGAGGTGCAACGAGTCCTGTAAGAACCTCTTTCACAAATTCATCTTCAGTCATATCAGCACGTAATGCGTAATTCACTTCTTTTTGATGACCTAAAGTGTCGTAAGTTTCTTTACTCATGTTTTTTCCACAAGCAGAACCTGCACCATGATTTGGATAAACAATAATATCGTCAGGCAAAGGCATAATGACGTTTCGCAACGTGTTGAATAGGTGCTTTGCCAAATCTTCTTCAGTTAATTCTCCTTGTTTAATTGCTAAATCAGGACGACCAACATCACCAATGAATAAAGCATCACCTGAGAATAAACATTGCTCTTTTCCATTTTCATCTCTCAACAATAAGGAACTAGACTCCATTGTGTGACCAGGAGTGTGTAGCATTTCTAAAGTAATATCTCCAACATTGAAGATTTCACCATGAGAACCATTGTATAATTCATATTCTGCAGTAGCCCCCGGACCGTAAACAATTGTTGCTCCTGTTTTCTTCGCTAAATCAACATGGCCAGAAACGAAGTCTGCATGAAAATGTGTTAAGAAAATGTACTTAATTTTTGCATTGTCATTGTCAGCTCTTTCTGTGTAAGGAGCAGTTTCTCTTAAAGGGTCAATAATAACAGCCTCTCCGTTTGACTCAATGTAATAAGCCATCTCAGCAAGACAACTTGTAAATATTTGTTCTATTTTCATAATTCTGATGTTTTAATTGATGATGCAAATTTGAGGATAATTCTCAAGTTAAAATGTGACATAGGTCACCTTGATGTTATTTAGCTATTGCATTATTGATGTTCTCAATGTAGTTCAATATTTTTTCACGACCAAACTTACTAGTTGCTGAACTGGTAAAAACTGGAGGTAATTCTGCCCATGTTTTCAACATTTCCTTTTTGTATTTCGCTAAGTTTTTTTGCAATGCAGTGCTCGATAACTTATCAATTTTTGTAAACACCATGGAGAAAGGAATTTGTTTTTGTCCACACCAGTTCATAAACTCTAAGTCTATTTTTTGAGGTTCTAAACGAGAATCAATCAGAACAAAAACGTTGACCAACTCTTCTCTTTTGGTTAAAAATTCTGAAATAAACTTTTCCCAACTTGCACGAGATGTTTTGGATACTTTAGCATACCCATAACCCGGCAAATCGACGATGTACCATTCATCGTTAATGATAAAGTGATTGATCAATTGTGTCTTTCCTGGTCTGCCTGAGGTTTTTGCCAATTTTTTATGGTCGGTAATCATGTTGATTAATGACGACTTTCCTACGTTCGATCTTCCGATAAATGCGTACTCAGGTTTTCCATCTTTTGGACAAAGATCAATGTCCGTATTAGAAATAACGAATTCTGCTTGTTTGATTTTCACTTTTTTTACTTTCTACAAAGATAAGCTTTCGCAATCATTTAACATTAATTATTTTTCCCAAAGCTACTTTTACCGTATATTTGGCTTTTCAAAGCAGTACATTATGAAAAAGTTTTTATACATCGCATTTGCCTCTACCGTTTTATTCTCTTGTCAATCTTCAGAAGAAGAATTGGAGGTTGAAAATCCAATCGCAGAGGTTCCGGAAGAAGAAGTTATTGCATTGCCAAATAAAGTGGCAACAATGGAGGTTGACGGAATGGCCTGTGTAATGGCTTGTGGAGGTTCTATTAAAAAAGCTTTGAGAAAAACGAAGGGTGTATCCAATATTGAGTTTGATTTTGAAACAGGTCGTGAAACAAATGTTGTAACGGTTTCATACAACAGTGATATTGTTACTTTAGATGAAATGAAGGAAATTGTTTCAAAAATTAATAATCAGCAGTTTACCGTTGGTGAAACGAGTTCAAAAGACATACACCAAAACACTTCAACCAAAACAAGTGGTACTTGTCCTCATGTTGAGAGAACAAAAATTGAAGCAACAAGTTCTGCTTTTGAGATGCCTAATTTATTGAATATCCTTTCAGGATTACTACCGAATTAAGCCCCTTCTGCTTTTATGAAATTGCATTACAGAGAGATGGGAGAAGGTCGCCCATTGATTATTCTACACGGTTTATTTGGTTTTTCTGACAACTGGCAAACACACGGCAAAAAACTAGCAGAATACTTTCATGTTATTCTCGTTGATTTAAGAAATCACGGTCATTCTGACTGGTCGGATGAAATCACGTATCAACTAATGGCGGATGATGTTTTTGAATTGTGCCAAGAATTGAAACTTGATGAGGTACATTTAATTGGGCACTCAATGGGTGGAAAGGTTGCGATGCAGTTTGCACAAGATCATGAAGAGTTGCTTGAGAAATTGGTCATCGTTGATATTGGATTTAAAGAATACCCGATGCATCATGAACACATTCTCGCTGGAATTCATGCCGTTGATTTACCGAACATCACTGCTCGGCGACAAGCTGAAGAGCAAATGAGTGAGTTCATCGATAATATGGGCATCAAGCAATTTTTATTAAAGAATTTGTACTGGAAAGAGAAAGGGAAGTTGGCTTGGAGAATGAATGTGGATGTCTTAGAAAGAGATATGCCTAATATTCTAGCAGCAATTCCTTTGGATGAAGTTTCAGTACCGACTTTATTTATCAGAGGAGCATTGTCGAATTATATTCTTGATGAAGATTTTGAAAGTATAGAGGAACGTTTTATCGATGTTGACATGAAAACGATAGAAGATGCAGGTCACTGGGTGCATGCAGAACAAGCGGATGAGTTTTTGAATATGCTACTGGCATTTTGTTTGCGATAATACTTCAAAATTTTCATGCACTCTTTTGTGTAACAAATAATCATTTGCATCGTTTTTGTAGTAGATTTGAACATGCGCATTCTCATATCAATTATTCTCGTCTTATTTTCATTCTTTGGAAATAGTCAAATAAAATTCAATACCATCAAGCATGATTTTGGTGATCTAGAACCTTATTCTTCTCGCTACGTCGATATTATTCTGGAGAATTATGGATCAAAAGAAGCTTGGGTGTTAAGCGTCAAGAAGCCGATGGAGGTTGCTTATATTATCTCCAAGCAAATTATACCCGTTGATAGCGCAACAGTTCTTCGTTTTCAAGTGAACCCGAGAAAGAAAGGAAAATTCTCCTATGAAATCATGGTTTTCACCAGCAATCAAGATGAGGCAACCTCTATAAAATTAACGGGTAACTTACTTGATCTTCAACAAGATAACACTTCTTCTTTTACAGCTTGCCCTACATTCAACGATAGACCAGGAGGAAGAAATTCAAATGATTTTGATTTAACAGTGGTTACTATCGATAAAGAAACAAAGGAAGAACTGAGTAATTCTACCGTAACATTAATTCAAGGAGGACAAGCTATTTGGGCAAAAGTCACTGACAGAAAAGGGAAGGTAAAAGAAGATGCTACTTTAGGATTGAGTTATTTCTATGCAACACACGAAGGTTATTATCCAGCAGAACTAGGTTCTTATGTTAACTTTAAACGCAATTTTATTGTGCTAGAATTGGAGAAGGATAAAACAGTTATTGAAGAACCTCCAGTTGCTGTGATTCCACCAATTGACACCACGACAATTGCCATC
This sequence comes from Crocinitomicaceae bacterium, assembly GCA_015662935.1. Taxonomy (GTDB): domain Bacteria; phylum Bacteroidota; class Bacteroidia; order Flavobacteriales_D; family Crocinitomicaceae; genus UBA4466. Next base: position 5,187 of record DQTF01000238.1, read on the forward strand.
GCTGAGCCTCCAGTGATTATTGAAGAAGTGCCTGTACCAGAAGAAGAAATTGAAATCATCATTGAGGTAGAAACACATTTGGAAGAAGAACTAGAACCTTCTGAAGAAACAACAATTACTGTAGATGCTCCTCCAAGTTTTACAGATTTAGACCGAGAAGATTTTAGCGAAGAATATTTTAACCCAATCAATGTCGTCTTTGTATTGGATGTATCTTCTTCTATGAAGCAAGTCGATAAAATAGAGTTGATGAAATATTCTTTGATGCAATTAACGGATATGCTTCGACCTCAAGATAAATTTGCCATTGTGACCTATGCAAATGACGCAAGGGTTTTATTAAAACCAACTTCAGGTGCTGCAAAAGAAGAAATCAAAGACGAAGTAAAAGCTTTAAAGGCCTTTGGCTATACATCTGGAGGTTCAGGAATTAAGCTCGGATACAAAACAGCCAAGAGAGCGAAAATTTCAAATGGAACGAACCATGTCATTATCATAACAGACGGTGCTTTTAACCGAAATTCAGATGATTATAAACGATACATCAAAAAATACCGCAGAAAAGGCATTACAATGTCCGTTGTTGGAGTGCGCAACAAAACGGTTGATGAGGAAGATATGAAAGAAGCGGCACAGCTGGGAGGTGGTCGCTATGTTCCGATTATGAAATTGTCTGATGCTCAGCATAATTTGAAGCAAGAAATTAGGTTGCAATCGTATAAATTTTAGCAATGAAATTACTATTTATCTTATTTTTAATTTGTTTTAATTCTCTTGCCCAAGAAGGAAAAATAATAGAGAATAAAATCACTCATTTTTCTCTTCAAGAAGAACTAGATATAATAGATTTTATTGTTATTGAGACTGTTTTTAATAAAACAAAGCCAATCTTTTTATTTTGTCAAGGATCTCTTCCTGTTCCATTGATTATTGATTTTGAAAAAGGTTCTCCATTTATTTATGGGGGTGGAATTTCAAATTTTGATGTAGAGAAAATCAAAGAACATTACCATTTGGTTGTGATATCTATGCCTGAAACACCATTAAGAGTAAAAAGATCTAATTTGAATAATCAATATGCTTATGTTACTGACTCAGCTGATGAAAACAGTTATAAGGAATCTTTTTTAAAGGCAGATTACCTAGAGAATTATGTAAATAGAGCAAATGCGGTATTAAATTTCCTGTTAAAGCAATCATGGGTAGAAAAAACTAAGTTGGTTGTTGCCGGTCATTCTCAAGGAGCAAGAGTTGCGACTAAACTAGTTGTGGACAATATAAATGTCACTCATTTAGGTTTGTTTGGGTTCAATCCTTTTGGGAGAATAGAACAAATGATTCGACAAGAAAGAAAAGATGCAGAAATAGGTAAAAAAACATGGGAAGAAGCAGAAGAAGGAATTGCTTACTGGGAACAATTGTGGAGCGATGCAAACAATGAAGATAGTGTAAAATCAAACCCAAATTTAATTGCTTGGAAAAGTTTTTCTCAACCTCAGGTTAATGATTTGTTGAAAATTGATATTCCAACATACATCTGCTACGGAACGAAAGACATAATAGCTGATCATTGTGATTTACTCCCGATACTTTATACCTCTGCACAGAAAGATAATCTGACCTTAACTAGAAAATACGGTTTGCAACATAACTTTTTTGAACTAAATGAAGAGGGTAGAGCAGACTATAATAAAGGTCACTGGATTGAGGTAATGAATGACTTTGTGAAGTGGACTTTAGAAAAGTAAATAAATTACTCCACTCCAACCTCAATCTTATACTGTGGTTTTCTCAATTCCGCAGGTAAATTAGCCAAGTCTGCTGTTTCAATTTTAAAAACTTCCGCTGCATTTTCGACGGATGAAAAGTGATTGCTTAACGCTGTGTTTCTTGCAGAAATCAATCCTGATAATTTTGTTGACAAAGCATTTTCTCCGATAACTTTACGCGCCATTTTCTCAATGGGTGCAGTTTCTTCTAAACCGGACTGAGCCACTAAAAATGTTTTAAAATCAACATCTTTATCTGAAATTGTTTGCCAATTAGCAGCATCGAATTTTTTCTTTGCTTCCAAGATGGCAATCGCATCTTTCTCCTCTTCACGGTTTGTCATTTGGATAAAAGTGAATAATAGCGCGGGTTTTTGTTCATGGAATTCAATGATTTTATTTAACAATGTCTTTTGATCAGTTGTGAAAGAAGACTGTCCGTATTCAAAGGGTAAAAATTCTAAATCTTCGGCATTCTTCCCTGCTAAACTAGACATTGCTCGCATTGGACTGGTCGCTGCCTTTGCAAAGAATTTACCCAAGGTCTTCCAAACCAATGGCATTATTTTGAAATCAGGTTCAGAAGGGTTTCCTGTAATTGGAACATCAAACTGAATGTTATCATTCTTGTCTTTCATTAGCATTAATGCCAGTTTTACAGGAACTTTATAGGCTGAATCACTTTTTATTTTCTTTCCAAATTCTAATTCTTTAATATCAAAACCATTCTCGTTGACCAAACTCGTTTCTGTCATATCCAAAGAAATATCATAGTTGAAAATTCCTTGCGTAATTGGCGAAGCAATGAAATATTCCGAATAGGGAGAAAAACTAAGCATGTCTATATTCTTGAAAGAAGAAGTGTATTTTACATTATACGTATTCGTCATATCGAGGACCATTTCTCCAACTATTTTCCCTTTCTCTCCAGAGGTCATGGAGAATTGAGAACTTAAATTTTTCGAATTTTCAGAAATGTTATTGGCGGTTAAATTGATGTCTTTTACGATGTAAGAAAATGGTCTGTTCAAAGTGTTATCAGTATAGAATATTTTTCCGTCCGTCATCTTCACTTGTTTAATCTCAAAATGGA
>DQTF01000009.1 GCA_015662935.1 Crocinitomicaceae bacterium
ATCTTCATCTTGAAGTTTAGTTGCATAGATATCACCAATCTCATCTGTGTTAGGAAGGTTATTATACGTCGGTGTATTCTTAGCTGCAGTTAATATCTCACCTTGAGAAGTTGTTGACATGAAAGCAAAAACTTTTATAGCTCCATTCTCAACATCAAAACCATTAAAAGCATTCGGTAAAGTAATCGTGTGATTAATGATTCCTGTTGCACCTATCCCGGTAGTGTTAATAACCTCTCCCCATGTTCCGTTTACCATATCTCTAAAGCAGTGATCAAAATCATATAAATCTTCAGAAGCCATATAATATTGACTCGGATTTATATTTAATGGATCAATTTGCATTGCTGGAATATCATCTTGATAATACCCAATGTGTAAATAATTCGTTGCATTCGCTTCTGCTGCCGTGTAATAATATTCAACTGATACGTTAAGTTGACCAGTTGTAACATCGATATCAGATACAAGATAAAGATTTACTGGCGAAATTTGTGATTGGATCGCATTTACTTTAGAAATCCAAGTTCCTCTACCAACACCTAGATTTCCTGGCGCTCTACTTACGGTTCCATTTGGATACCCTTGAGAATCGTACGGTCCGGCAATCGTATTTCCAGTAGGTGTTTGTAATGACCCTCCAAATATTGGGTCTGTCCCTGAAAAACTACCTGTTTGAATTTTTAATGAAACGGCACCTGTTGCTGAAATTTGATCCGCGATCTTATGTCCATCTGGGCAATACGTACAGTAATTTCCAGTATATTCTTCTAGAACTGCAACCTTATTAGAAGGTGTTGTTGACACGTTGACCTGTGCGCTTAATGATAGAACAGAGAATAAAGCTGTTCCGCTTAGTAAAAGTTTTTTCATGATATCTATTTTAGTTTCTTTTGTAAAACTAGAATAAAAACACTTTAACTTCAACTGATTCTTTTAGTAAATCGCTTTATTATTGGATTGCTAACGCTTACTTCTTTGTTTTTACAAAATTTTCTATTGCTCCAGTCATTGAAGGAGCATTAGGTTGAGGAGCGTGTAGATCTAAACGAAGCTTGTTTTTCACTATTGCATTAGCAGTTGTTGGACCAAATGCAGCTATAACTGTTTTGTTTTGTTTAAAACCAGGAAAATTCTTTAGTAATGATTCTATTCCTCCGGGACTATAAAAAACGAGCATGTCGTAAGAAACACTTTCTAAATCAGATAAATCCGAAGCAACCGTTCTATATAAAACAGCCTTTGAATAATTGATTCCGTTATCCTCTAAAGTTGTTGGTATTCTATCTCTTAAAATATCTGTACAAGGAAGTAAAAATGTCTCTTTTTTATGCTTCTTTAATGTATCAATAAGATCTGTAATTGTTTGTCTGCCATGAAAAATTTTTCTTTTTCTATATGCGACATACTTTTGAAGGTAATAAGCAATGGCTTCAGAAATACAAAAGTACTTCATGCTGTCTGGAACTTCAAATCTCATTTCTTCAGCAATTCTGAAATAATGATCAATTGCAGTTTTAGAGGTTAAAATAACTGCCGTATGCTTAGAAAGGTCTATTTTTTGTGTTCTAAATTCTTGAGCATCTACTCCTTCTACATGAATAAAACTTCTGAAGTCAATCTTGAGATTGTACTTTTTAGCTAAATCAAAATAGGGTGATTTAGCATCTGAAGGTTTCGGTTGAGAAACTAATATTGTTTTAATACTCATGTAGTTTTCGTTTTAATTAATAATACCTAATTAAACTTGAAACTCTATTTTAAAAATAGTGAACCCTATTAATAATGGAAGAATTTCGAGGGTGCAAAAGTACAAAATAATATAATACCATGAAACTCTTTCAGTTAAAACATAGAAAAGGCCTTTCAATGTTCTTAGTAAAAACTCAAAAACTAGCACTATGATTAACCAATCATACAGATCATTTACATTGAAAGGTGTTAAAATCCATAGTAATCCTAAAATGAAAAACAGAATAGATAACAATTCCGCACTAAAAACTTTGAAATAAGCCATTCTCCTAAACACCGAAGGCTCACCAACTAAAAGGTTTGTTAAACCTATGCTTAATAAGGAAATCAATAAAAAAGCCAACGGAGTAACGAAGATAAAGAATATTGTTGGAGTTGTTAACCCCCAATTAGATTCAATAAGAACAAACAACAGAATACTAAAGGTTAGCCAATAGTTAATTAATTGAATAAAAGTGTGCAATTGAAGAACAGGATAATTTTCACTGACAAACTGAGGCAAGGTTCTCATTTTAATGTTTGCAAAAATCAAAGATCGAAAAACATCCGTTTTCAACAGTTTGGTTATCGAAAACAAAACAAAAGACAAAAACAACGCATATGCAATGATTTCTGAGGAAGACTCATCACGTAAAGTCAATGCATTTGGAACAGCATCAAGTAATATAGATAAAGGGTGAGAAATACTCATTCAATTTTGTTGTGTCTAAGATAGCAAAGATAAAATTGAATTCGAATATTTTTATCTCCAAGAGAGAAAATATACTTAAATTTGTTTTTATAAAAAAAAGAATATGAGAACTGATTTATATACACATCCTGATTATTACAACATGGATGACTTACTTTCAGAAGAACACAAGCTTGTTAGAGATGCAGCTAGAGCTTGGGTAAAGAAAGAGGTGTCACCAATTATTGATGAGCATTACGAAAATGCAACTTTTCCAAGCCATATCTTACCTGGATTAGGTGAAATTGGTGCTTTTGGTCCATACATTCCAACAGAATATGGTGGTCCTGGGTTAGATCAAATTTCTTATGGTTTAATTATGCAAGAATTGGAACGTTGTGATTCTGGGTTACGTTCAACAGCGTCTGTTCAAAGTTCTTTAGTGATGTACCCTATTTGGAAGTACGGTTCTGAAGAGCAAAAGCAAAAATATTTACCCAAATTAGGTACAGGTGAAATGATTGGTTGTTTTGGACTGACAGAGCCTGATCACGGTTCAAACCCAGGAGGAATGTTGTCTAATTTCAAAGATGCCGGAGACCATGTTATTTTGAATGGAGCAAAAATGTGGATTTCTAACGCGCCTTTTGCTGACATCGCTGTTGTTTGGGCTAAAGACGAGTCAGGAAGAATTCACGGTTTAATCGTGGAAAGAGGGATGGAAGGATTTTCTACTCCAGAAATGCACGGAAAACTTTCTTTGAGAGCTTCTACGACAGGTGAGTTGATTTTTGTAGATGTAAAAGTACCGAAAGCAAATATTTTACCTAATAAATCTGGATTAGGAGCACCACTTGGTTGCCTTGACTCTGCAAGGTTTGGAATTGCTTGGGGAGCATTAGGTGCTGCTATGGATTGTTACGATCAAGCATTAAGGTACTCTAAAGAAAGAACACAATTTGGCATTCCAATTGGAGGCTTTCAGTTGATTCAAAAGAAATTAGCAGAAATGATTACTGAAATCACAAAAGCTCAGTTATTAACTTTCCGTTTAGGTCAATTGAGAAATGAAGGAAAAGCAACATCAGCACAAATCTCAATGGCGAAAAGAAACAATGTGGAAATTGCCTTGGACATCGCAAGAGAAGCCAGACAAATTCATGGAGCAATGGGTATTACAAGTGAATACTCTATTATGCGACACATGGCGAATTTAGAGTCTGTTTTAACGTATGAAGGAACGCATGACATTCACTTGTTAATTACAGGTATGGATGTAACTGGAATTCCTGCTTTTACTAGAGAAATGCCTAATAATAAATGATTTCGTAAGAAGTACTTACAATAACTATTCTTTGTGCCCTTCTAGTTATTCCTTTATTGCACTCATTACAAAAGAGCTTTGTACGTTTCCTATATAGGAAATGCAAGTTAGTTTATATCTTAGAAAGTTTTCATACTCCTCCATATCATGAACTTCTACCAATAAACTATAGTCATAATCTCCTGCAATATGATAACATGATGCCACTTCTTCTAACGTAACAACCTCCTTCTCAAACACCTCTAATAGCTCAAGGTTATGCTCCTTCAGTGAAACCTGGCAAAATACCTGTAGGTTCTTTCCAATTTTTGATTTCTCCAACCGAACAGAATAGCCTATAATAACCCCCGTTCTTTCTAGTCGTTTTATTCGCTCATAAGTTGGAGTAATAGTCAGTCCTACTTGCTCAGCAATGGACTTGTTTCCTTGCTTCGAGTTCTCTTTAAGGAGCTCGATAATTGCTAAATCAATCGCATCTAATTTTTCTTCCATTAGAATAATTTTCTGGTTACAGTCTATAAATATCGTTAAAAGTAAATTATAATACTGCTAATATAGTAAAATACAGAATAATAAACTGCTTTTTATTATAGATATAGTTTTTATGTAATTTTAATGAAAACTAAAATAATGGATTACAAAAAACTACAACCCGAAAGTTTAATGATGAGCTACGGTTATAAACCGTCCTTGTCGGAGGGGGCAATAAAATGCCCGATTTTTCAAACATCCACCTTTGTTTTTAACAATGCCATGGAGGGTAAGCGCTTTTTTGAGGTCGCCTATGGAATTCGTGAGCAAGAGAAAGACGAAGAGTTGGGCCTCATTTATTCTCGATTAAACAATCCAGATTTAGAAATTTTAGAAAATCGACTGTGTCTTTGGGACAAAGCAGAGGATTGCGCTGTATTTGAAAGCGGAATGTCAGCTATCACAACTGCTATGCTTGAATTTATGGAGCCGGGCGATTTACTTTTGTACAGCAGGCCAGTATATGGTGGAACCGACCATTTCATTCATAACTTTTTAAAGAAACTAAACATTGAAAGTGTTGGTTTTTTAGCCAATGAGTCAAAAGAAGAAATTATTAAGCGCATTGAGGAGTCTGGACGAGCGGATAGGCTTGCAATGATTCATATTGAAACACCGGCAAATCCGACCAATGCACTGATTGATATAGAAATGTGTGCAGAAATTAAAGCCCATTTTGAGACGGGAGAAAAGCAAATCGTTCTTTCTGTTGACAATACCTACATGGGGCCGCTATGGCAGCATCCTCTAAAACATGGAGCTGATTTGGTTCTTTATTCTGCGACCAAATACATTGGTGGTCATTCTGATGTAATTGCAGGAGCCTGCCTAGGTAGCAAAGAATTAATGGGGAGAATAAAAGGACTTCGTACATTCTTAGGAAATATGACGGGTCCTTGGACGGGTTGGCTGTTGATGAGAAGTCTAGAAACATTGAAAGTTAGAATGGATCAGCAAGCAAAGAACGCGGAAGAAGTTGCAGAATTCTTAAATAATCATCCGAAGGTAGAGGCCGTTTATTATTTAGGCAATACTGCGAAGAATGGAACCGATGCCGACAAGGCTATCATCAAACGGCAGTTTAAATCTTACGGAGCAATGATTGCTTTCGACATCGTAGGAGGAGAAAAAGAGGCTTTTGCATTCTTGGATAGTTTACAATTGATAAAACTAGCCGTTTCATTAGGAGGAACGGAGAGTTTAGCAGAACACCCGCAAACAATGACCCATGCAGATGTTGATGCTGAGGATAAAGTAGTGATGAATATTACCGAAAAATTAGTGCGGCTAAGTATTGGCGTAGAGAACTATAAGGATATTATTGCAGATATAGAACAAGCGTTAAAATTGACAATTAATCACAGACTATCTTAGGTTAATTATTACTTTTGATTCACTACATTGGCGAGAGTCAATTATTTTTTATCAAAATGACGTGAAATGAAAAAAGGAATTTTTTACTCTACATTTACATTCTTATCTCTTACAATCATGTCGTGTGGGTTTGATGCTGCGACAACAAAAACGGCCAATGAGGTGGTTGAAAAAACAAACAAAGCAATTGTTGATGTAGAAAAAGGATTGATTCTTTTTACAGAAAACGGATGCGTTGCTTGCCACCAAGTGAATGCTAAAATGATTGGTCCATCTTTAGTAGATATTGCTAAAGGGATGGTGACAAAGCTGCTTTAGTTAGCTTCTTAAATGGCGAATCAAAGCTAATTATAGAGCCTGAACAAGAAGCACTAATGACCGCTCAAGTAGAGGTAACTAAAAAAATGTCTGAGGAGGAAAGAGTTTCATTAGCCGAGTTTATCTTAAGTCATTAGGAAATCTAGAAAAAATTAAAAGCCGAATGTTATAGAGCATTCGGCTTTTTTTTCATCTGCACTGCTCGCCCGTCTCGTTTTTAACACATTAATAGTGCGTCCGTTGTCAATTTAGGGTTGTTTTGCACGATCTATATTCACCTTAGTTCGTTGATAATCAGTATTTACTCATTTGTACATCGATTTCTCACTTTTAATGGCGTAAATTATACACGGTAACTAAAAGCTAAATAAAATGGAAGAAGAAAATCAAAAAAAGAATCCAGTACTTATTTTGGCAGGAATTGACAAAAAATGGGTGCGGTCTGAAAGCGGAAAATGGGTGGATGAAGCCACATTGTTCGTAGAAAAAACAATCAACGACGATAGTTCACTTGAGACATTAGAAGGGAGTCAACCATCGAAAAAACGTTGGTGGAAATTTTGGTAATCCAAATTCACAGCGGTCGAATAACTAAAAACGCCTTTTTCTCTATACAAAGAGGTGGCTTCGCATGGAAAAATTTATACCGTTTCACGGATGTCTTTAATATTCATTTGAATCGTTTCTCGATCTCTCCATCGATTAATCTCTAGGGTATAAACAATGTCAAAAGGCAATCCCGAAGCGACAATGTCTTTCTTTTCTGCCATATTGAAACCTATTCCTTCAATGACAACATCAAATTCAGGTTGAATCATTGTCAGTTTAAGGTGTGCATCTTTCAAAACGCGCACATCGGTAGAGTAAACATTCTTACTGATAAAAACCGGTTTCATGTTTTCGGGGCCGTGGGGTTCAAACTGAGAAATGATACGTTTTAATCGTGGAACTTTCATTCTGTTTTCTTCAGGACCAAAAATTTGATTAAAACTGAGTTCAACGTCAATAATCTGTTCTTCTATCATCAATTCTTTGGTTAATTTCTCTGAAGCAACCTCCTCAAATCTCTTTTTAAAGGCTTCCAGGTTTTCTGGTTTCAGTGTCATTCCGGCGGCAAAGGTATGGCCTCCAAATTGTTCGAGAAGGTCTTCACATTTTAATAGTCCTTCATAGACATCAAAGCCTTTTATGGAACGTGCGGAACCTGTTATCAATCCGTTGGATTGTGTCAAAACAATTGTAGGTTTGTAATGTTTTTCTATAATTCTCGATGCAACAATTCCAACCACCCCTTTGTGCCAGTTCTCACTAAACACGACGTTTGAAAATCGTTTTTCTGCCGTCTCATCTTGGTCTATTTGCGCCAACGCTTCTTCGGTAATTTGCTTATCCAACTCTCTTCTTTCGAGATTATCTTCGTTAATTTCTGTTGCCAATTGGTGAATTTCATTTCTATCCTCCGAAATCATTAATTCTACCGAGTAACGACCTGATCTCAATCTTCCCGCCGCGTTTATTCTTGGAGCAATAGAGAATATCACATCCGTTAAAGTCACAGGAAACTCTTTCTTCGCCAAAGTGAATAATTCTCTAAAGGCTAATCTAGGTTGCTCATTCAATCGTTTCATTCCGTGGTAACTAAGAATTCTATTCTCTCCAGTAACATGGACAATATCAGCACCAATACTCACTGCTAACAAATCCAATGATTCAAATAGTTTGTCTGTACCCCAATTGTTCGAGTAGCACAAGCCTTGAAGCAACTTAAAGCCAACTCCGCAGCCAGATAATTCTTTGTAGGGGTATTCGCAATCCTTTCTTTTAGGATCTAATACAATGGCATCAGGCAAAGACTCTCCAGGTGTATGATGGTCACAAATAATGAAATCAATTCCGAGTGATTTTGCATAAGCGACCTCTTCAATGGACTTAATTCCGCAATCCAACGAGATGATTAGATCAACTTCATTCTTTTTGGCAACATCGACTCCAATTTTACTCAAGCCATACCCTTCTTTGTACCTGTCTGGAATGTAAAAATCAAGAGGTAATGTGTCTTTGAGAAAAGAATACATCAATGCAACAGCAGTTGTTCCGTCAACATCGTAATCACCAAAAAGCATAACGCGTTGTTGCTCATCAATGGCAGTTTGCAGACGCTCAACTGCCTCTTCCATGTCGTGCATGAGAAAAGGGTCGTGCAAATCGTCTAAACTCGGACGAAAAAATGCTTGCGCATCATTAAAGCTGGTAATTTCTCTTTGCAAAAGTAACTCTGCGACAATTGGATCTACTTTTAATGTTGAACGAAACTCTTCTACAAGTGTAGTGTCTTTTGGAGTTTTTACTTGCCATCTTTTTTGCATACTTTTTGTTTAGGTGGTTTAGTTATTGTTAAATTTATCCTCGTACATATATTAAGTTATGAAAATAGTTGGTTTAGTTGCAAGTCTTTTGTTGAGTTTTATTTCATTTTCTCAAAAATCGTATTATTTCTCGAATCCTCTTCCTTTGGAAGAGATAAAGTTAACAAAAGTTGACGCAAAACATTATGGAACTTATTCTTCAATAGAGCAACCGAGTCATTATGAAATTGATGAAAATGGAATTGCTTTGGTTTCGACCAATATTGCTTCGGTAAGCAGAGAAACGATTAGAGAATCATCAAAATACACCGTCAGAAATGGGTTTATACATGGTGTGATAAAAGATGACTCTTTGCCTTGTGTCCTAAAGGGAGAATATTACTTTTTTGGTGTTCAAAACCGAGAAATAATTGTTGGAAAAGGAAGTCAAAATGTTCTCAAAAGAATCGATGCATACGGAAATTACATCGTCAGTGTATTTGAGAATGGAAGTTACATTCCTCTCAAAATTTCGTTTTCTAACGGAAAATTCTCCATTGCTTATTTTGACTATGATTTTGATACTAAGTTGTTCAAATTCATCAATGATCAAGAGTCTGTGCAAGAATCTCAATATGAATTGGTGATTCTTTCTCCAAGTGAAAAAGAGGTGAAGCGATTGTTGAGAGTTGGGATGTTTGGAGAGAATAAAGTGTTTGAGAAGGCTAATTAGTTTTCGAAATTATTTATTTCCACTTTTTTTCATTGCCAAAAAAAGTTCGCAAAAAAGTCTAACGCTGCATTTTGTCATTTCATTTCACTCTTAAAAAGTGATACTTTTGATGATATTTCCGCAAAGTTCCAATCTTTCAAAAGTATTTGCCCTTTTCAATTCGCTACTTTCATTCTAAAAATGATGCGCAGAGAGTTTCGCTTCGGAAAAACACTAATCTATAATTATTACCTCTTTTAAATTCTCAAATTTCCAATATTCTAATCCGAAATAAAGAAGAACAAAAACAATCGCGAAGAGCAAAAGATAGATTAATTTTCGCTTGTCATATTTTGGTTTGTTTTCTATTTCACAGACGTCACCAGGGCAATTTTCTACCTTGATGTTGAGTTTTCTATAGAGAATACAGCCAAGACAGATCCCAAAAACAGATTCTACGAAAAGTAAAAACAAGCACAACCAACAAATGGCTAGTCGAATGAGAGAAATTTTATCAAAAAGGATGTAAAAAGTCATGATTGCACCTAAAATCAGTCCTAAAAACCAAGCAAATTGTTTTGGTCGAGCTTCTACCCAGTCGGGTTGCTGATTGCTAACAATGAGGTTGCCAAGCATCATGTATGGCGCATATTTCGTGTTAAAAACAACACGAACAATGAACTCAATAATGAAGGTAACGGAGAATAATTCTGCCCAAAAAATCGTACGCAATAAGAATACAGAGAATAGGCTTAGCAAGCCAAATAAGAACATTATTCCAGCACTTGCTCTGGCGTCTCGTTCGTTGACAACCTTGTAATCATAGCCGTCAATTGTTTCTCCGAAATTAAAAAATAGTCCCATTTTATTTTAAAATTGGTCGATAACCTGCTGTTTCTATGGCTTTAATCAATGTTTTCTCGTCTGTTTTGGATTTGTCAAAAGTAATTGTTGCTTCGTCTTTGGAAGAAGATGCGCTTACTTTTACAACACCATTCAATTCTGTCAAGTTTTTCTCAAGAGTAACTTCGCAACCCACACAGGTCATGCCTTCCACAGCGATGCACGTTTCTACCAAGTCCGTTTTTTTGACAATCATCGTCTCTTTTTGTTGGGAAGAATTACACCCTGTAATTAGGAGAATGAAACTAAAAAAAAGGATGCGTATTGGATTTTTCATAGCATTTATTTTTAAGAGCAACAACTTGAATCACCACAGCTTTTATCCTCTTGAATAGGTGGACATGGAACGGTTGCATACGAGCAAAACACACAGCAATCTCCTTCGAGGGCCTTTAAAACGACCTTGCAGTTTTCACATTCGTAAAAATACTGACAGGCATCCGTTGGCATTTCTTCTGTTTTTTTGTGCCCGCATTCTGGACAAGTAATCGTTGAGTTTAATTCTATTTTCATTTTGTTTGAAATTTTTCAACCGTATAACCGGTTGAGTTAATTGCTATTGCTATTTCTTCGAGTGTTGTTTGAGAATTGTCGTATTCTACTTGAGCATTTTCATTCTCATAAGAAGATTCAACGCTGACGATTCCATCCAATTCATTTACGGCGTGGTTGATATGTGTCTCACACGCTTGGCAGGTCATGCCGCTAATTGTAAAGTTTTCTGTTTGCACATTACTTGATTCTACAATTATCACTTCTTTTTTATTGTCTGGGTAAAAAATGTGCGCATAGTAGGGAAAACTGATCGAAATGACGGCAAAAAAGGTAATTGCAGCTAAAAAAGTCTTTGTTTGGTACCATTTCAGTTTTTCTATTTTGCACCCACAATCATCTTCGGTTTTGGGTTTCAAATGGTTGTACCAAGCATATCCGATGGCGATGACCGCTAGACCAATTAAATAGGGTCTAAATGGTTCCATCCACGATAAAGCAGAGGCACTTCCACCAACCCCGGCAATTAACGCAATTACTGGAGGAATGCAACAAGATGATGCTGCAATGGCGGCTAATAAACCTGTATAGGCGGCATTTTTTGATTTTTTACCTGTCTTATCGTTAGAAAGGTCTGTTTTCATGCTGTTTCTAGTATTTGATCATTCGCAATAAGTGCAAAAAATGGAGAAAACAACTGCTCGTATTCTTTATTGAGCGAATAGAAGATTGTTTGTGCCTTTCTGTTCGGGAGAATGATATTTCTATCTTTCAATTTTCGCAAATGCTGAGAAATAGCTGAAACATTCATCGAAAGAATATCACTGAGGTCGCAAACACATAGTTCCCCTTCTTGAGAAAGCAAGAATAAGATTTGCAAGCGTACCTTGTTGCCCGCTAGATTAAGAGCAGTCGCCAATGTTTCAATTGATGCATCTAAGTCGAGGATGTTCTCTTTGCATGCATAAATTTGCTCAATGTTCGCTTCTATTCTTATACAACTGTTGTTTTCCATGAAGTAAAGGTAGAGATAAATTACTATTTAAGCAAGTGCTAAAATATAACTTTCTATACCAACAAACTAGCTTGGTACAGTTTCAACTCATCCCATGAGAATTTACCTCCCACCTGCTCTTTCAGTGGGCTCAAAGAACCACCATCATATTCTTCAAACAGGTCAAACAATGCACTAATCATTTTGCTATCCATGACTTGCGTTAACTCCAATTTTTCTTGTTGAATTAATCGCGCGCAATGCGTAGAAATAGTTCCTTTAGAAAACTGACGAATAGTTGCAATTTCTTCTATTGATTTTCCTTCTTTTAATAGAGCTAATGTTTGCTCATAAGTAGAAATTTTATTCTTCTTGCTCGCCTTCTTTTTCTTCGTTTTTGTTTTCAACTGAACAAAATCGGTGTCAAAATCAAAAGTAGAATGCGTTGCTCTAATCTCATTTTTAACCATTTCTATCTTCGCAAGCTTATAGTTTTTTAATTCTGGCGTCCAAATGGTAGATTTCTCAATAAAACGGCCGTCTTTTATAGACTGAACGAGAACATTTGTTTTTTTCAACTTCAGAATAACCTCCGTTAAAAGTAAATCCAACTCTTCTAACTCTTCGTTGTACTGCTTCGTATTTTTTTGCTGTTGCAATTCGGCCATTTTCTTCAAGTTAGAATACAAAATGGCATCTAAAATCTTGAAAAAATAGTTATATCCAGCATCCACCCTTTTGTAAATTTGTTCTAAATCAATAGGTGTAGCATTAAACAACCTGGTTAATTCATTGCGAAATTTTCTTGCTGGTTCACTTGTTGTTTGCAATTGTGCAACCTGACGACTCACCCAGCTTCTATTCTTTCCTTTTATGGTTTTAGAACCTTGATTTTTATAGGTTGATTCATGCGATTGCCAAGCATTAACTAAATCTAACCAATCATAGGTTGTCATTAATTCATCCCAAATAAACTTATGCGTAGAGCTATCTAACTGACTTGTCAAAACCTCAGTAGCTACCTTCGATTTTGAATACTCAACAACATTTGCGTCATTGTTCAAACCATTCATTTGTATAGGTTTCAGAAGAACCATCCCTTCCAACGAACGCAATCGAGAAAGAGCAACATAGGCTTGTCCGGGGACAAAAACTTTAGAAACATCCAAAATAGCTTTATCAAAAGTCAGCCCCTGACTCTTGTGAACGGTAATTGCCCAAGCCAATTTCAGAGGATAATGAACAAAGGTTCCTAATTTCTTCTCCTCTACTTCACCTGTAGTTTGGTCGAGGGTATAACTGATGTTGTCCCATTCATATTTATCGACAACTATCGTTTTTTTCTCTTGCGGAAAGTTGACCTTGATCTCCTCTCTATCCAACGCAATAATTCTACCCATTTTTCCATTGTAGAATGCTTTGTCTGGAGAAACATCGTTCTTTATAAACATAACTTGAGCACCTATCTTCAATTCCATCCGTTCTTCGATTGGAAACAAATGGTCTGGGAATTTGCCCGTAATCTCAGCTTCATAAAAGCTTGATTTGGCAGGTAGCCTACCCAGGGCTTCTTTATTAATTCTATCCGCATCATTATTGTGAGTGGTCAAGGTAATATAGTCTTCGTGTTTTGTTGCATCAAAATTGGGCTGAACATATTGATTTAAAATTTCTAAATCATCTTTTGATATTTGGTTGTTTCTTAGATTATTAAGAATGTCCAAGAATTTTTGATCCTCCTGACGGTACACTTTCTCCAATTCAATATACAAAGGAGGTGCTTCATGAACAGAAAGTGCATTGAAGAAATAAATTCCGTTGTAATACTTTCTTAAGAAAGACCATTCTTGTGGTTTGATAACAGGCGGAAGTTGCAATAAATCACCAATAAAAAGAACTTGTACTCCTCCAAAAGGCTTGTTAATTTTTCGTACATTTCTTAGTGTCCAATCGATGGCATCAAGGACGTCTGCACGTAACATACTTACCTCATCAATAATCAACAGTTCTAAATTACGCATGATTGCTTTTCGAGTAGCATTCATTCTAAAATGACGCATCAAGGTCGATTTTGTTTCCAATTTTACATGCTGCGTGAATTGCGCATCGACGTTAAAATCAGGAATAAACCCCCCAAAAGGTAGTTGAAAAAATGAGTGAATTGTCACTCCTCCAGCATTCAATGCAGCAATTCCTGTTGGGGCAACAATAACCGTTTGCTTATAAGTTGATTCAACTATTTTACGAAGTAACGTTGTTTTCCCTGTTCCTGCTTTTCCTGTGAGAAATATAGAACGATTGGTTTGATTAATAAACCGCTCAGTAAATTCAGCAATTTGATTACTCTGAAAAGTTTGGCTTTTTTGCATCATCTAATTTAAGTTAAGCAAAAAGTTTGGATGATGATGTAAAAACAACTTATTATTTAACAATAAAAACATTACTTACAGTAACTACTCTATCAACAACACAATCTGTCGGTTGTGGAGCTCTACTTGGAGAAAAATCAAATGAAATTTTCAAGTCAGAAACTTTAAATTGCTCTTCCAAATTTATTGGATACATCGAAATAGGTTTCCCATCAACCGTAGCATTAATATATACACAAGCGTCTCCTAAAAAGATTTTTCCGGTAGTTTTACTTTCGTCTTGACCTGTATTATTACCCTTTGAAGTCCCGCAAGCAAAGAGAATTAGTGTTAAAAAAATAAATGTTGATTTCATGATTTATGATATAAAATAAATACTAATTGTACATCAAAACTAAATAAATATTTCGTTAGAAATACAATTTTAAGTCAATTCTATAACCACTAATTTTGGATGTCACTCCTTTTTAAGCTAAATTAGTCGCTCAAACTATACTAAAATTAAACTTTATGAAAAAAATTGTATTAGGAATTTTCATAGGATTACCTGGTTTATTTTTTGCTCAAAAAGCTGACAATAATTCTGTTAGCAATATGCAAAAACTAGAGTGGGGAACTGAATCTCATGTTATTCCATGTTCAAACTTCTCCATTTCTCAACCTTTAATCGATTTATCAGTTGATGAATCTGAATTGAGAAGTAAAAAAAAACTGAGAAAAGAGTTCCCAGATAAACGTGACATGCCTGTTCAAACCTTTGAATACAAAGCAAAAGAAGATGGGTCTGCCTATGGAAATGACAATTCGATGATCCAAAAAGAATTTGGTAGAAATAACAATCATCCTGGAGGGAAAGCTTTAGAGCAAAATTGGGATGGACAAGCGCCAAACGTTCTATTTAGACCTTTTGATCCAACTGCGGCAGCTGGACCAAATCATATCATGCAGGCAATTAATGGTGACACCTATAGAATATGGAATAAAACGGGTACTGTAATGGCGAACGGTAACATCAGTGCCTTATTTCCATCTGGAAACGGAAATGGAGATCCAATTATTTTATATGATAAAGCTGCTGACCGTTGGTTCATGAGTCAATTTGCTGGTGGCGGTGCAGGAAATGGAATTTACATTGCCATTTCTCAAACAGCTGACCCACTTGGTGCTTGGTACACGTATGAATTTACTTCTCCTGATTTTCCTGATTATTTAAAGTTTTCTGCTTGGCAAGATGGTTATTATATGACTGCCAACTATGCAGAGAAGATATTTGCTTTTAACAGAACAAAAATGCTTGCAGGTGACGCGACTGCTGAATCTGTTTTTCAAACCTTCTCTCCACCTCAAGATGGTGGTTTTTTTGTTCCAATGCCGGGAGATGCTTCTGATGGTGTTATGCCAGGAGCAGGAACACCTTGTCCAATTTTTTCCTACTCTGACAATGCATGGGGTGGAGGAAACGTAGATGCTGTACATATTTACAATGCAGCTGTTACTTGGGGTGGGACTCCAAATTTAACAGTAACCTCTGGAGGCGTTTTACCAACTAATGCTTTTGATGCTTCATATGATGCTGGTTGGAATGACATCCCTCAACAAGGGACAACAACTAAACTTGATGGTATTGGAGGTATAATCCAATTTAGAGCTCAATGGAAATCATGGGCAGGATATAATACAACTGTATTAAATTGGCCAGTTAGAATAAGTTCTTCTCAAAGAGGTATTTATTGGGTTGAATTAAGACAAGATCAAACTACGAATGTTTGGTCGATTTATCAACAAGGTATTTATGCGCCAGGAACAGAGTCTTTTTGGCTGGGTAGTATTGCTATGAATGACAATGGAGATATTGGTTTATCTTATGCCAAATCAGGAGCTTCTACTTATATGACCCTAGGTTATTCTGGAAGACTTGCTTCAGACCCTCTTGGTACTTTACCTATTGCTGAAACAATAGCAATCGCTGGTGGAGGTGCTCAAACAGGAGCTAATCGAGTTGGAGATTATGCACAATTAACATTAGACCCTGATGGTCAAACCTTTTGGTACACTGGAGAATACTTAGCAGCTGGTGGAAGTGCAAGAACTAGAATTTATTCTTATCAATTTACACCAACTTGTACACCCCCAACAACACAAGCAACTAATTATACTTCATCAGCTATTGGAGACAATCAAATGACAATCAACTGGACTGCTGGAAATGGAGACAGAGTTCTTGTAGTTGCTAGAGAAGGTTCAAATGTTAATTCTAATCCTGCTACAGGAACGTCTTACACAGCAAATGCATTATTTG
Organism: Crocinitomicaceae bacterium; assembly: GCA_015662935.1. Lineage (GTDB taxonomy): Bacteria > Bacteroidota > Bacteroidia > Flavobacteriales_D > Crocinitomicaceae > UBA4466. Next base: position 16,084 of record DQTF01000009.1, read on the forward strand.
GAAGTGGAGACCAAATTGGTGCTGGTAATTTTGTAGTATATGAAGGGACTGGTACTTCTGTAACAGTAACTGGTTTAACACCTGGTACGGATTATTATTATTCTGTATTTGAATACACTACAGCAACTAATTGTTATTTAACTCCTGCATTGATTGGGAATTCTGTAACAACTGGTGTTGCTCCTTGTACTGTTTGTGGAGATGTTACATCTTCTACGGATGATGCTACAGGTGTAACTGAAGTCATTTTTAATACCATTTCAAATACTTCAGCAGGTGATCCAGAATATACAGATTATACTGCAATGTCAACAGACGTTAATACAAATCAAACTTATACTTTGTCTGTAAAAATTAACACTGCTGGTAATTATACAGCTCCAACAAAAGCATGGGTCGATTGGAATCAAAACTGTGTCTTTACAGATGCTGGAGAGGAATATGATTTAGGTGCAGCAACAAATGTTACTGATGGAGTTACAAGTTTATCTCCTGTTTCGATAACGATACCTGCAGGAGCAGCTCTTGGAAACACAATTATGAGAATTAGAACAACTTGGGAAGGTGCAGGTGCGACTATTCTTCCTGTTCCTTGTGGAAACCAAAACTACAGTGAGACGGAAGATTACACAATCAATATCATTAATGCTTCTACTCCTCCGGTAGCTATTTTTACTCCACCAACACCTATTTGTGCAAATTCGAGTGTTACTTTTACTGATGCTTCAACTAGTGCAACTGGATGGACGTGGGATTTCGGAGATGCAACTCCAACTTCTAATATGCAGAATCCAACACATACTTATACAAGTGCTGGTCCGTTTACGGTAACATTAACTGTAACAAATGGTGCTGGTTCAGATATGATCACTGCAAGTATTACTGTCGGTTCTCCAACAACAAATACATTGAACCCTACAATATGTCAAGGTCAATCTTTTTCTGTTGGGTCAAGTACTTATAATGCAACAGGAAACTATACGGATGTTTTAGTAAACGCTGAAGGATGTGATAGTACAATTGCAACTAACTTAACGGTTAGTCCATTATCTACTGCGTCTGTTTCTAATAACGGTCCTATTTGTACTGGTGATGATGCTGTATTTACAATCACCGGAACTTCTGGCGCAACAGTTACTTATGATTTAGGTGCGGGGAATGTTACAACAGTACTTACTGGAGGAACATCCATTATTACTGTGTCTGGAGCAACAAGTAATCAGACAATGGATATTTCATTGGTAGATGATGGAACTTGTCCAACGGTGTTGAGTTTAAGTTCAACTGTTAATGTTAGTGGAGCACCTACTGCCTCAGTAACGAACAACGGACCAATTTGCGCAGGACAAGATGCAGTTTTCACAATTACAGGTTCAACTGGTGCTACCGTTACTTATGACTTAGGTGCAGGAAATGTTACAACAGTTCTTACTGGTGGAACATCTGTTATCACAGTCGCTGGAGCAACAAGTAATCAAACGATGAACTTATCACAAGTTGTGATTGGATCTTGTAACACTACTTTGACGGATGTGTCATCTGTGACAGTTAATGCGTTACCAAGTGTTGCTATTACGTCGCCATCAACAGCAACTGTTGCAATGTGTACATATAACTTACCTCTTTCGATGGTAGGAACACCTACTGGAGGAACATTCTCTGGAACTGGTGTAACTAGTAGTACTTTTGATCCAGCTGTTGCGGGGGCAGGAACTCATACCGTTACCTATACTTATTTAGACGGAAATTCATGTGCCTCAAGTGCAACTGTAGTCATTACAGTAA
>DQTF01000256.1 GCA_015662935.1 Crocinitomicaceae bacterium
ATCTCCCGACAATTCCATTTCTTTAGAAGCCTCGTAAGCGCTTCTGACTTGGGTAATGATTTCTCGTTCTCCAACAATCATTGAGTCTAATGATGACGCAACAGATAACTGATGACTTACCGCATTCATTCCTTGGTGCAACTCGCAAATTGTTGCGAAATTATTTTGTTTGTCTTTTGTGAAATCAGGGTATAATTCTTCAAAAAATTGGAGAAGAAAGGCATGATTAACCTCTTCTTCGGTAACAATCATAAACTCTACTCGATTGCAAGTAGAAAGAAACATCAACTCTTTGATCGATAATTTCTCTTTTAATCGACTTAGTTTGTCTTGTTGGTTTTCAGGGTCAATATGTAACAATCCAATGTCATTTACAGATAGGTTTCTATGCGTAAATGCAATTGTATAAAGTTCGTTTATGCCTTGGTTGACTATCACTATTGCAAAGATGCTTAGACTCTCGGTTTTATATGTCACAAAAGTGTCATTTCTTACTTATTTAGAATCGTTTAAAATAAGAGTTAACTGTCAATCATCTAGATTTAAATATTAATGCTGTTTTATATTTAAAAATATTCCCTTGATTTTCACAAACCAAAGGGAAAGCTAAACATTGAAATTATGAACTTGTTAAATAACAAATTACGAAAAAAATGGAATTATTAAAACGCTGGAAAGAGTGTTTTTTGATAGAAATAACCTAGAAAACAAAAAACGTGCATTAGCTAGTTGAATCTCCCGGTTTCAATCATACGATTTGAAACCTTTTTTTATTGAATAATATCGATACCTTTGATAGCATAACTATGCGTCAAAAAGTTTTTAACAATCCTTTCTCTCTTATCACGAGCTTGCTCATTGTTATTGTAGTTGCTACAACCTTGTACTCCAATAATATTTTTGATAAAAAAACAATCCGTTCTGATGTAAAAGGATACTACGCTTATTTACCTGGACTTTTTATAAATGACGATTTAGCCTTCAAAGATTTGTCAAAATACATCGACGAAAACAAAGAAAGTCAAATTTGGGTTTTACCGACAGAAGATGGGAAGAATTACATTAAATATACATGTGGATTAGCCATTGTTTATTCTCCATTTTTCTTTGTTGCAGATTCTTTAGCAGAACCTCTTGGATACACGGCGGACGGTTACTCCAAACCCTACCAAAACGCAATCGTTTTTGCCTCCTTTTTCTTTTTTCTCTTTGGGCTTTATTTTAGCAGAAAACTATTACTCCTTTTCTTCGATGATACAATCGCTGCTATTGTTTTACCCATCATCTTTATTGGCACCAATCTTATTTATTATTTCGGATTAGAATTAGGACTGTCGCATGGTTATAGCTTCTCTCTCATTGTCTTTTTTGTCTATGGATGCGCAATTTGGCTTAAAAACCCAAGTTATAAGTGGGCAATACTAATTGGATTATCTGCTGGGGTATTCATTCTCATTCGACCGACGGATATTTTTTACCTATTACTTATTCCATTGTTATTTGTCACTTCTGTTGATTCATTTAAACAACGAATTACATTACTTTTTTCAAAGAAATGGATGATTCTAACAATGATGGTTGTAGCATTTGTCGCTTTTCTTCCTCAACTCTTCTATTTCCATTTTATTTTTGGGCAATATCTCTACTTTTCATACACGGGAGAGTCGTTTTTCTTTCTACAACCTCATTTGCTAGATGTCGCTTTTAGTTATAGAAACGGATGGTTGATATATAGCCCTCTAATGCTTCTGGCCATCCTTGGGTTTTTTCTTTACAAGAAGAATAAGAAATACCGCTGGGCAGTTTTGGTAATTTTTGTGCTTAATTTTTATGCAATATCATCTTGGTGGTGTTGGTGGTACATTGGTTTTGGAAACCGGGCAATGATTAACCTCTACCCTATCCTTTTATTTCCTTTAGCAGAAATGATCAACTACCTTTACAAGAAAAATTGGCTTCTTCGGGTAATACTCGTTTTCACCGTTTTTTGGTTTAGCAAACTTTCTTATCGACAAGCCAATTTTTACAGAATGGGTATTATCCACTATGATTCTATGACCTCTGCTGCCTATTGGAGTGTTTTTAATACGGATCAAGTTCCGCAAACCTACCAGTTAAAACTAGAGCATCCTGTTTACGACCAAGCAGTGGTTGGGAATTACGTCAATACAGTTGCTGTTTTAGATACTATTCGTTGTTCGTCAATTGACTTTGAAGCTGCGAAAAAAAGGGGATTTAAAATGGGGAAACTGTCAACTAAAAAATCTTTTCAAGGAAAAAAATCATTATACATTCACAAAAGCGAATACTTTTTTGACCGAAAAATTGCCGTTGATTCTATCAATAGGATTTTTATTTCTGCCAAGGTCACAAACCCTGAAGGCATCGTCTTCATTTTAGAAGGAAGTGACAGTATTCCTTATTATCATGCGAGTTGGGATTTTGAGAAAATAAGTGATGATTGGTACACTGTTCAACTATTTTCAACTATTCCTGATGACTTTCAACTAGACTCTTTATCGTTTGCCATTTGGAATAAAGATATGAATGCCTTTTATTTCGACGACTTTAGTGTGCAGGGTTATCGACTTACAACTAAAGAAATAAAACACTAAGATGATTATAATTGAGCAAGCAAAATGTAAAATTGATTCCGAAGAATTTAATACTATGTATTCTATTCTAATAAACGCTTATGCACAAGCTGAACTTGAAATTTGGGGAGAGAATTACTTTCGAATCAGTAAAGAAGAATACCAAATTCTGATTGAGAAAAAGGAAGTTTTCTTTGCTAAAAAAGACAACGTCATTGTAGGTTGCATTCATTTTCACAAAATAATCACGGAAACTTATTCTTTTGGACTTCTTGCAGTCGATTTTAACTATAAGGGTTTGGGAATTGGTCGTGTACTGATTAATCATGTAGAAAATATTGCAAAAAACAACGGTGCCCAATACATGGAATTAGTCATTCTTAAAGCCAAAAACTTTGATATAGAAAATAAAACTATTCTTAAAAACTGGTATCAACGCTTAGGCTATGGTTATAAATCTTCGCACACTTTTTTAGAAATAGAACCAAAGCGTATTGAGAAATCAAAAAAACTTATCACTCCTTCTATTTTTGACTTTTACAGAAAGAATTTGACATAAAAACACCCGATAAATCGAGCGTTTTCTTTATTCTTATTCTTTTCTAAAAAGAAAATACAACACCGCCATTTACATTAGCGATACCATCTCCTAATTCTAAGTAAACACCAAAGGCACCTGTGAAATAATACCTAACTCCTGCAACAATATAGTGAACAGGTCTAACTCTTGAGTTTTTTGTTTCCGACTGAAGTACTCCATTTATAAAATAACGGTCTTTTTCTGAATCAATGTTTACTCCAACTCCAACTCCTGCATAAACATCTAGTTTTTCAATATCAAATTCAAAATGATATGTCCCTCTGATAAATGGAGTAATTCTAGTTGTTCTGTATTTGTTTTCATAAGTTGAGAAAAACACAGATGTAGAGTTGTAACTATAAAAAGATGTCGCAACACCTCCTCCAGCACCAATTCTTCCTATTCCTAAAACATCTGTAATTCCGCGCTCATATGTTAACATAATTGGTCCTAAACCGATACCTATTACTGTTCCTGATAAACCACTTGCGACATCAATTCCATATCCTGCGGTAATGTAATTTCCTCCTTTTTTAAAATCTTGCGCTTGCGAAAAAGTAGATGCTATTGCAACTACTAAACTTATAATTATTGTTTTCATGATAAATTAAATTTGGTTAAAACAAAGGTAATTGAATTCTTAAAAAGAATAGAGATTAAACACTAATTTCCTTCAACATTTCACTCATATTCTCAAAGTGGTAGTCTGCTAAAATTAACTTAGGTTCTGGATGATGCGTTTTTTCGGGAATGCAAACAACTTTCATTTGTGCTGATTTTCCAGAAATAATTCCATTTAAAGAATCTTCAATTACCAAACATTTTTGTGGTTTTACACCTAGTTTTTTCGCAACTGTCATGTAAACTTCTGGGTGAGGTTTTCCAAAATATTCGTCTTCAGCAGAATGAACAAAATCAAATTTTTCACGCAAATTAATCGTTGTTAAAACAGCTTCAATTAACACAGAATAGGAAGACGTAGCAAGACCTATTTTTTGCCCTTTTTCTTTCAGAAAATTAAGCGTGTCAACAACGCCTTTTAAAGGTTCTCCATTGGCAGAAATAAGTTCAACCATTCGGTCAACTATTTTGTTTTCCAATTCTTTTGGAGTGGCATTTTTCCAGCCAACTTCATTGTACCAAAAATCAATCACTTCATCTATTCGGAGTCCAACTGTTTTTCCAAAATCTTTTCTAGTTAAATGACAGCCTACCGAATGAAAGGACTCTTCCATGGCAATTTTCCATAAAGGTTCAGAATCAATCAACACTCCGTCCATGTCAAAAATTACGGCATCAAATTGGTCAATGTTTAGCATCTTTTTATTTTATTTTAAATAGGTTTCCTCCACCTAAAAATCTGGATTTTTCATCTACGATAAAAACTTCATCCGCACTTTTTAAAAGAACTCCTTCTTTCTGAGTTAGCTCTGAAAACAGAATTTCTTTTGTCAGCTTTATGTTGTTTTTCGCAAAATTAAACATTAAAAGGCGGTTATAGGTTGTTATTATTAGCTCTCCATTCAAATAATCTGCTCCAGTTATTGCGTCAATGTACCATCCATTTGAGCCAACAAAGAGGTCTCCTGATTTTTTAATGGAATAAATTCCCGGTGATTTTGACAGGTAGTATAATTGACTTCCCCCCGTCCATGGAACCGTATTTATTTTTGTAAGAATAAGTAAAGAGTCTCCGATACAAACGATTGCTTCTGCATCAAAATTCATCTCTTCTTTTTTAGGAGGAAAAGAAACTTGCTCATTGTAATTGAAATAAATTTTCTCTGCAACAACTTCTTTTTTCGTTGTAATATCATTCAACTTAACTTTTAAAACACGTAAATTTTTTCGCTTATTATTGTTGTTGCCAAAATCTGCTATGTACAAAAAACATCCATCAGAAGTGAGGTCTTCCCAGTCGTGATTTTTTTCATTCAAGACCGTGACTTTTCTTTGCAAAGAACCGTCTAAATTTAAGAGAAATAACTCCGCTTTATTTCCTCCATCATTGATGGCAATAAAAGTAGAGTCGTTGAGTAATTCTAAACCTGATGCCTCTTTTAATTCTTCTGGAAGAACTCCTTCCTTGATACATTTTTTCTCTTGAGAAAAAGAAAAAAGGGAGCTCAATAAAACGAATAAGAAAAGGCTGTTTTTTAGTTGCGCAATCATGATAAAGTAATTCGAATGATTTCAATTCTGGTGTCACTTACTTCTTCTACCAAAAATTTAATTTCATTCACCTCTAACTCTGTGCCAGCTTTAGGGATTTCTTCCAGCTGATGAATAACAAAACCACCCAAGGTTTCATATTCTTCTCCCAAATCAATTTTTAATTCATACTCATCCACTAAATAGTCGATGTCTATTCTTGCTGAGAAACGAAATTCTTTGTCAGAAATTTTCTCTTCCAAAAGCTCTTCGTTATCATGTTCGTCTTCTATCTCTCCAAAAATTTCTTCAATTACATCTTCTATGGTAATAATTCCAGCTGTTCCGCCGTACTCATCTACGACTATTGCTAAATTTCCCGACTTTTTAGAGAACAGTTCTAATAATTCCTTCCCGGGAATTGCCTCGGGGACAAAAGGAACAGGCAAGAGAATTTGTTTAATCGTTTTTGGGGATTTAAACATTTCAAAAGAATGCACATAGCCAATTATATTGTCAATGCTATCTCGATAAACAATGATTTTTGATTTCCCTGTTGATACAAATTTATCTTGCAGCTGATAGATATCATCTTCAATGTCCACAGAGATAATTTCTGTTCTTGGAACCATGCAATCTCTTGCTTTTACAGAATCAAAATCTAATGCATTCTGAAGAATTTGCATTTCGTTTCCTAATTCTTGCTCCTCTTTTATGCGTTCGTTGATGTCTTGAACGTAATGCTCTAAATCAATTTTTGAAAAAACCTTCTTTGTATTTTGACTGTCAACTTTTAGTAACTTTAAGAAAATATTACTCAACCATAATACAAAAAACGTTGGAATGATTAATAGTACATAAATCACCATCATTGGATAGGTTACGTAGCGTAAATATCCGTTGGGGTTCATTTGAACAAATGTTTTCGGGAGAAATTCTGCAACAATCAACACAAGAACAGTTGAGAGAATTGTTTGAATCAGTAAAACGCTTCCTTCATTGATAATTCCCCAAGAATGAATAACTGGTTCTAACAATTTCGCTGAGAACAATCCAAAGAGAACCAATGCAATGTTGTTTCCTAAAAGGAGCATAGCGATAAATCTTGCCTCGTTTTTATAGAACAATCCAAGAATTTTCCCATTAAAAGATCCGCTCGACTTGTCTAGTTCGACTTTTAATCGATTAGAAGATATGAACGCAATCTCCATACTGGAAAAGAATGCAGAAAAAATTAATGTTAAAATTATGCCTATCAGAGGAACTTCCATGAATTACTGTTTCAAGAACAAGATACTAATTAATCTGAAAATAAGGATAGAGTAAATGATTGATGGTTCATTACAAAGCATCAAATCCTATGTCTTTTCTATAGTTCGCATTATCGAATTCAATTTTATCAATTGACTCATAGGATTTTTTAAGCGCTGTTTTTAAATCCTTACCATACGATGTTGCAGCCAAAACTCTACCACCATTTGTAATCACTGCTGGTCCATCAGATGCTGTTCCTGCATGAAAAATTAAACTGTCCGTAATTCCATTGAGCCCATAAATTTGTTTTCCTTTGGCGTATTTCTCTGGGTAACCTCCAGAAACCATCATAACTGCCGCAACGCTACGTTCATCAAAAACAATATCTCTTTCGGATAAGGTTTGTGTTCCAACACCTTCAAAAAGATCTAATAAATCAGACTTTAATCGAGGAATAACAACCTCTGTTTCTGGATCTCCCATTCTGCAATTGTACTCAATCACATACGGTTCGTTTTTAACATTGATAATGCCAAAGAAAATAAACCCTTTGTAAACAATTCCCTCTTTCTTTAATCCTTTTATTGTAGGGATGATTACTTGATTTTCAATTTTATCTAAGAATGTTGGGTTGGCAAATGGAACTGGAGAAATTGCTCCCATTCCACCCGTATTTAATCCTAAATCACCTTCTCCTATTCGTTTGTAGTCTTTTGCTTCAGGTAACTTTTTGTAAGCATCACCATCTGTAATTACAAAGCAAGAAAGTTCTACTCCATCCAAGAATTGTTCGATTACCACGCGAGAACTTGCATCGCCAAACTTGGCATCTGCAAGCATACTCTTTAATTCTTTCTTTGCTTCTTGTAGGTTATCAATAATCAAGACTCCTTTTCCTGCAGCAAGTCCATCAGCTTTTAGCACATACGGAGCATTCATTTTCTCTAAAAATGCATAACCTGCATCTAGCGTATCCTTCGTGAAGGTTCCATATTTTGCTGTTGGAATGTTATGACGCTTCATAAATTCTTTTGCAAAATCTTTACTCCCTTCCAATTGCGCAGCTTCTTTATTTGGACCTATAACAGGTACTTTTGAAAGTTCTTCATCCCCCTCAAAAAAGTCAACAATGCCATTTACTAAAGGATCTTCTGGACCAACAACAACCATGTTAATGGTGTTTTCAATCACAAACTTTTTTATTCCTTTAAAATCTGAAAGAGATAAATCAACATTTTTTCCAACAGCTTTTGTTCCTGCATTACCTGGTGCAATAAACAGCTCTTCTAATATTGAACTTTGTGCCATTTTCCATGCTAGTGCATGCTCACGACCTCCGGAACCTAAAAGTAATACGCGCATAATTTTTAGTTACAATGATTTAGTATCGACAAGAACATTGCAGTTCCATCTTCGTTTCCTAATTCTGCATCAGCAGCTCTTTCTGGGTGGGGCATCATTCCAAAAACATTTCTTCCTTCGTTGCAAATTCCAGCAATGTTCAATACCGAACCGTTTGGGTTGGCTCCTTTATTTACTTCCCCATCAGCGTTGCAATATTTGAATAGAATTTGATCGTTTTCCTCTAGTTTATCGATCACAGCATCAGAAGCATAATACCTTCCTTCTCCATGTGCAATTGGAATTTTGTATGCCTTGCGTGTATTCAAGTCTTTTGTAATTCCAGAATTTAACGATGCCGACTTTAAATGAATGTTTTTGCAAATAAATTTTTGGTTGTCATTGTGTAACAATGCTCCTTCCAACAACCCGGCCTCTGTTAAAATTTGGAAACCATTGCAAATTCCCATTACATATCCACCACTGTTTGCATGCTTTATCACCTCCCCCATAATAGGTGAAAGTTTGGCAATAGCTCCAGATCTTAAATAATCTCCGTAAGAGAATCCTCCAGGTAGAATAACAAAATCAACCCCCTTTAAATCGGTGTCTTTATGCCATAATCGTTCTACTTTTTGTTCAAGAATGGTTTCTAATACATAAACGATGTCTTCATCACAATTAGACCCAGGAAAAGTTACAACTCCAAATTTCATTTTAAATAGTTTAAAATTATCTTGGTACAAAATTAAGATAATTAGAAGGCTAAATCGTTAAACGGGACGAAAAACTTACTCACAGAAAAAGCAAATACAACATAAAACAAAACAGAAGCAATTATTGTCCTTCTTTTTTCTGTAAACGCGTATGGAATTATCAGTACTAACGGAGTAATGAGTAAGCTCAAGGATTGTACTTTTTGATACGTTAATACATCTAAAAGAAACAGAATACTGAGCATAATTGTCAATAAGAAAAGTACTCTAAATGTTTTCTTTAATTTAATTAACCCAACATTAAACTTATAAAACAATCTTTTAGATCCTATTAGAACAAATAAAATTCCAGCAATTAATACCAACCACATATCAATTGTAAAAATCTCTTTTGATGAACTATTTAAGTCACTTAAACTGACTTTCTTTTCAAATGCATAATTAAAAACCCCTGCATATATCATCGGAATTATCACTCCTGCTACTGCCAACATAGATTCTCGAAAGATAAAAGGTCGGTTAATCCATATCATTAAAAATAAAAAAGGAATCCCTAATAATAAGACAGGAAAAAAGGTGAATGCAACACCAAATAAAAAGGCAGCATTAAAAACCGCTCGTCTTCCGTCTTCTTTTTGATTCAGTTTCAAAAGCTGAATTAAAGACAATAGTATGAAAAGTTGAGAAATTACTAATCCATCTAAAAAATAAAAGGAATGAAAAAAACTCATTAACACGGTAAACAAAAGTGCAGGGAGGTAGTTGTTTTTTTCTATAAATTGATTTCTATTGAAGACAACATTTACAAGAATTGCAGAACTTGAGATAATGATGACTGCAAGCATACTAAACCATCTGTTTTCTTGATTAGGTATGTTTCCCCAAAGCCCAAAACCAACCGTTTTATGAGGTAAATGGTAGGGTGACCACCAGTTTAGCAAACAAAACAGCGCAATAATTACAGGAATAAAAACAAGAATTAGCGACCTATTATTAAGAAATGCTTTTAACATAAAAACGAAGATAGTATATTTTTTTTGGGTTCTTTGTTGCTTTGTTTCACTTAGAATTCTATATTTAAACTCTCTCTTAAAAAGAGAACAACAAATTTAGCATACTAATGCGCTTTTTAAGCACAAGAATTTATAGATTATGGCAACGACAAAATACAGTGATAAAGAATTAAAAGAATTCCAAGATTTGATTAACCATAAGTTAAAGGAAGCAAAAATTGACTTGGATTTATTGCGTGGATCACTTTCTCACAATGATGATCACGGGACAAATGATACCGGACGTTCTTTTAACATGATGGAAGATGGTTCTGAAACCCTTTCTCGTGAAGAAATGGCACAATTAGCTAATCGTCAAGAGAAGTTTATCACGAGTCTTAAAAATGCTTTGATTAGAATTGAAAATAAAACCTACGGTATTTGCCGTGTAACAGGAAAGTTAATCAATAAAAAAAGATTGATGTTAGTTCCTCACGCGACTTTGAGTATTGAAGCAAAGAACGCACAAGGATAACCTCAATAGAATTTTGTGAAGAAAAAAGCACTCATTGTTGCTGTCATAGTAACTCTTATTTTACTAGCTGATCAGTTGGTTAAAATTTATGTAAAAACAAATTTTGAACCCGGAGAATCTTATAACCTTGTCGGCACATGGTTGGTTGCAGAATACATCGAAAATCAAGGTATGGCTTTTGGAACTAGTTTTGGTTCACAAGCATGGCATAAATTAGCATTGAGTCTGTTTAGAGTTGTTGCTATATCTGCCCTCGTTTATTATTGGTTTAAGCAGATGAAAAAAGGTGCTCCGTTGGAATTTTTAATTGCAATAGGTCTCGTCTTTGCTGGCGCAACTGGCAACCTCATCGATTCTATGTTTTATGACTTTACTTTTCCATATGATCCTTGTTCTAGTTTTAATTACCTGGAAGGTTCTGGCAATTTTGTTGACTGTGGTTTCATGGGGGAAATGGAAACAAAAAATCAAGGTTTTTTATTCGGAAACGTTGTTGACATGTTTAAATTTCACGGTTATTGGCCAGAATGGATGCCGTGGATTGGTGGCGAACCTCTTTTTCCTGCTATTTGGAATATTGCCGATGCTTCGATTACTTCGGGGGTGATTTTGATTTTTATTCGACAGAAAAAATACTTTCCGAAAGAAGAGAAAGAGGGTGTTTCTGAAGACCAAGCGGTAACAGAGGGAGAGGAATAGAAGTTTGTTCTTTTATTAATTATGGTTTTTGACCTTTGGGATGGTTGGACTTGCAATATAATTCTGGACACTGAGTTAAGTCACGCTGCATGTTTATGATTAATAATTTCTAATTCAAATTCCTTTATTGTTTTGTAAT
>DQTF01000037.1 GCA_015662935.1 Crocinitomicaceae bacterium
TAAGCTTAAAACTTGCTGTAAATTTAACAGCACTACCGTTTGTTTTTCAAAGCTTCACTTTTCATCTTGACATATTTTGCTAAGTTAATTTATACAATTGTATCTTAACTCAGTGTCCAACTTTTTATATCACATCCAACCTCATCCAGCGTATCAAAAAACACCTAAACAAGGAAGACCATCAGATTGTATCCATTTCTGAATTCTGTCAATACATGGGGTTGAAAATAGATGAGGTTGAAATCTCTATTATTCAGTAAAACTTATAATGTAATCGTATTATTACATTTTAGGTTAATAAAAGTACTAATGTAATTATTTAGTTACACATACTTCGTTTAATACATGTAACTATATTGTTACACTTTGCGTATAATTAGGTATATTTGTAATTAAACCGTTACATTATGGGATTTTTCAAGAAACTGGATGGAGAATTAATGCTAGAACTCGGAGGGAAATTAAAACAGCTCCGAAAAAGTAAGAGGTATAGTCAACATGACCTAGCAGATCAAATCGGCGTCAGCAGAAAACATATAATTGATATTGAAGCTGGGAGAGGAACATCATTGTTGGTGTTTATCAAAATACTCAAGGCATTTAATAAATCAGAGAAACTACTAGAAGTACTAAGTACATCCCCAATCTCACCGAAAGAAATGTTTAACAAAGAGAACAAATGAGTTCAGCGAAAATAACGATATGGAATAAGGTTGTCGGGTATCTCTATTGGGATGACAGAAACCAATCAGTAATATTTGAAACAGATGAAGAGTATATTCAAGCCCCATTCAACATCGCTCCAATAATCCATGAAAACAAAGAAGAACGATTAATGGGGCATGATTTCCATGATAAATTCAATGGACTAATTCCTGCCTTCAACGATTCTCTTCCTGATGCGTTTGGTAACATCGTATTTAAAGAATGGCTAGAACAAAACGATATGAATCAATCAGACATGAACCCAGTTGAGAGATTGCTCTATGTCGGAAGAAGAGGAATTGGAGCACTGGAATATCATGAAGGAAAAGACATTCCAAATACGATAGAGAATATTGACCTGGAAGAGTTATCTCAAATCTCCGACAAGATTATAAGGCGCAAATACGGACAGGAAGATTATTTGCACAATCCTGAAGCTTTAAAGAATATACTCACAATAGGATCTTCTGTTGGTGGTGCACAGGCAAAAATTTTAATTGCAATAACTAAAGAAGACAAACTACTCGCTGGAGATGTAATACATAGTCAACCCGTTGACTATTACATCGTGAAACTTGAACATGATTCACAGAACATCTGGAACAAGGAGAAGAATTATGTAGAATATGTGTACAATCAAATTGCATCGGATATTGGAATCAATGTTGCAGAATCAAGATTGATTCGTGAAGGAGGCAGAGCACATTTTGCAAGCAAACGATTTGATAGAGTTGACAACCAAAAAATTCATAAACAAACCGTCAACGCCTTAACAGGTTTTTTCGGGAAAAACCACGAATTCTCTTATGAGGATATCTTTAAGGTCATAGAATATTTAGGCTTGTCTTATACTCATTCAGAACAGCTATTCATGCAAATGGTATTCAACATAGCAGCCTCGAATAGAGACGACCATACTAAGAACTTCTCCTTCTTAATGAATCAAAACGGAGAATGGTCGTTATCCCCTGCCTATGATTTGACTTTTCCATTTGACCCATACCAGAGCTTCGTTATACCTCATCAGATAAGTATCAATAATAAGAATAAAGACATAACACGAGAAGATGTGGAAAATGTGGCCAAGCGAGTAGGCATTCGTAACTACAATCAAATCATCGAGAAAGTTATCGAGCAAGTATCTACTTTCCCTGAAAGAATAAAAGAATACAATTTGAACTCCAGAACAATAGAACTCATTGTGAAAGATTTGAAACAGAATAGATCACGTCTAAATAAATAAAACCGACATGTAGCATTGAGAATATTGAGAGATTCATAATTTTATAGCTTAATTGTATTAGCTATTCAAATAGCGAGAATATTGTGCAAGCATGCAAAAAAGGAACCCTTCTTTCGACGAAGAGAAACAGAGCTACTAATAGACCTCTACGGCTAAACCTATTATTAACTAAGGAGTTGACTCTTTAATAATAAGTCTATATTTATCGTCAATTGTCGACAAAAAAACATTGTTATTGTTTTCTTTAACAAAAAAAGCACCTCAAATAGAGGTGCTTCAGTTATTTAAATAGTCTTATAAAACGACTTTATTCTTCTTCGTCAAAAATTCTTTTTGGTTTCATCATCTCGAATGCACCAATAGTAATCCAGAATGGTAAAATGAACCCCATAAGGAATAATAATAGCCAAAATGCCATTCCACCAAATAAAAGAAACAATACTATACCTAAAATACTCATGTGTTGTTATTTTTGTATTACGAAATATTAATTGCCGTAAAAATAAATAAATTATTCATATCAAATACACAAAATCATGAAATATCGCATTGAAAAAGATACAATCGGTGAAGTAAAGGTGCCAGCAGACAAATACTGGGGTCCCCAAACAGAACGATCACGCAATAATTTCAAAATAGGTCCTTCTGCTTCTATGCCAATCGAAATAGTGCATGCGTTTGCATTTTTAAAGAAAGCAGCAGCTTATGCAAACTGTGAATTAGGTGTTCTTTCTGAAGAAAAAAGAAATCACATATCTAAAGCAGCAGATGAAATCATTGCAGGGAAATTTGATGACCAATTTCCTTTGGTAATATGGCAAACAGGTTCAGGAACTCAAAGCAATATGAATGTGAATGAAGTTATTGCTAACATAGCTCATGTGAATGCTGGTTTTGAAATTGGAGAGGGAGAAAAGACATTGGCACCGAATGATGATGTCAATAAGTCCCAATCTAGTAACGATACTTTTCCAACAGGGATGCATATTGCTTGTTACAGAAAACTAATTGAGAATACAATTCCTGGAGTAACTCAATTACGAGATACGCTTCAAGCAAAGTCAGCAGCATTCAAAGATGTTGTGAAAATTGGAAGAACCCATTTAATGGACGCTACTCCTTTAACACTCGGACAAGAATTTTCTGGATATGTTTCTCAGTTAAATCATGGATTAAAAGCATTGAAAAATACATTGGAGCATCTTTCTGAGCTAGCTCTTGGAGGAACTGCTGTAGGAACAGGGTTAAACACTCCAAGAGGATACGATGTTTTAGTTGCAAAGAAAATTGCAGAATTTACAGGACTTCCTTTTAAAACGGCAGAGAATAAATTTGAAGCACTTGCTGCCCACGATGCTATTGTAGAATCTCATGGTGCTCTAAAGCAAATTGCAGTTTCTTTGAATAAGATTGGCAATGACATCCGTTTACTTGCATCAGGCCCCCGTTCTGGAATTGGTGAAATTACAATACCAGCAAATGAACCTGGTTCTTCAATCATGCCTGGTAAAGTAAATCCTACTCAAGCAGAAGCATTAACAATGGTTTGTGCTCAAGTAATGGGGAATGATGTAGCAATTAGTATTGGAGGAATGCAAGGCCATTATGAACTTAATGTATTTAAACCTGTCATGGCTTCTAATTTTTTACAAAGTGCTCAATTAATTGGAGATGCTTGTCGCTCATTTGATATCAACTGTGCACAAGGTATCGAGCCTAACCAAGAGAGAATTAATGACTTATTAAACAACTCGTTGATGTTAGTTACTGCATTAAATACTAAAATAGGTTATTACAAAGCTGCAGAAATTGCAAATACTGCTCATAAGAATGGAACCACCTTAAGAGAGGAGGCTGTTCGTTTAGGGTATGTTCCTGCTGAAGAATACGATAACTGGGTTGATCCAAAGAAAATGATTGGGTCTTTAGATTAAAAATTTAGTTGCAAAAAAGGAGGTTGGTTCTTCGCAGTCTGACGGTGTAATAATCGCAATTTCGATTATCCTCCTTATGTTTTTTATTTCATAATAAAATCTCCTTCCCCTCTTTCCCCACAAAAAAAGCATCCTTTATTTATAAAGGATGCTTTTTTTCGGATCAAATAGTGTTCTTACCTGATAATATTCACATGACCTGCTGGATTAGAGGCTGTTGGTGGTACATTGTCATTTATAGTATAGGAATATACCCAATTAAAGGTAATTCCTCCACAATCAGTAAATTCATAGGTATATGTTTTTACACCACATCCAATTGGGTCTGCTGACACAACTGGTCCTGTATAAGTTAAGTTTGTTCCGCAGTTGTCAGTCACTGTTGGCACTGCTGGTGCTACTTGAGCATCACTCACACAAACAACTGTAGAACCTCCCGCAGCCGGAACAGTGTATGTAGGAGCGGAAATTGTGTATGTGTATACCCAATCAAAAGTAGAACCATCACAGGCTGTATAGGTGAATGTATAAGTTTTATTCCCACTACAAACAGGATCAGCACTAACTACAGGTGCAGAAACAGATAAATCAACACCACAATTATTTGTTACAGTAGGCGCAGTAGGTAAAGCTTGAGCATCTGAAACACAAGCAACTGTAGAACCTCCCGCAGCCGGAACAGTGTATGTAGGAGCGGAAATTGTGTATGTGTATACCCAATCAAAAGTAGTACCATCA
>DQTF01000219.1 GCA_015662935.1 Crocinitomicaceae bacterium
ATTTCATAATCATGACGAGGGATACCTCTATCAATCATTTCAAATGCAACTAATTTTCTGGTCACACCCGCTTCTTTTTGTTGAATTAAGAAATCTTTATCAATAAAATCTGCATCTTTCTTTAATTTGGTAATCCAACCTAAGCCAGCTTCTAATGGAGAAGTTGTATCATCAATGTCATTACCATATAAACAGAACCCCATTTCTAAACGCAATGTATCTCTTGCTGCAAGTCCAACTGGTTTAATTCCGAATTCAGCACCTGCTTCAAGTACTTTTGCCCAAATTTGCTGAACTTCATCATTCTTACAGTAGATTTCAAAGCCTCCAGAACCGGTATAGCCCGTCGCAGAAATAATAGCGTACTCTATCCCTGCAAAATCAGCAACTTCAAAATGGTAATACTTGATTTCAGAAAGATCAATTGATGTTAAAGACTGCATAGCTTCAACAGCTTTAGGGCCTTGAATTGCCAGTAAAGAATAATCTTCCGATAAATCTCTCATTGTAGCTTCAAACGAATTGTGAGAAGAAATCCAATCCCAATCTTTTTGAATGTTAGAAGCATTGACAACTAACAGGTATTCTTCATCCTTTATCTTATAAATAATAAGGTCATCTACAATTCCACCTTTTCCATTAGGCATGCAACTGTATTGAGCTCGACCAATTATTAAGGTAGATGCATCATTAGAACTTACTTTTTGTATTAAATCCAATGCATTTGGTCCTGAAATAAGAAATTCTCCCATGTGAGAAACATCAAATACACCAACTCCTTCACGAACAGTAATGTGTTCTGCTTTAACTCCTTCGTATTGAACAGGCATATTGTAACCAGCAAATGGAACCATTTTCGCTCCTAATGCAATGTGAATATCATTTAATGCAGTTTCTCTCATAGCTTTTTTTGTTTTGCTCAAAATTAAAATAATTTTATTCCTTAGAATTAAATCGAACGCTTTATTTCATCAAGTTGGCAAGTTCTTTTCCTACTAAGCTACCAATCGCAACTCCCATTCCTCCTAGGCGAATTCCACAATAAACACCAGAGGAGATCTCCTTTATTATTGGTTTCTTAGTTGTTCCAACTCCCATTATACCTGACCATTTCATGTCAACTTCAACACTTTGGTTCGGTAGGATAACTGTTTGTAAAAGCTTTTTCAATTGATTGATGATTACTTCAGTATTCCTGATTTCAGTCGTCGTTTCTCCTTTGAGATCAAGATTACGGCCTCCTCCAAATAGAATACGATTATCAATGTTTCTAAAATAGTAATAGCCTTGCTGATAATGAAAGGTGCCTTTAATTTTTAAATCAAGAATTGGTTTCGTAACAATAACTTGTGCTCTGGCTGGTTGAATATCTTCCTGAGGCAAAAAATGTTTAGCAAATCCATTGGTGCAAACAGCAACCTTCTTGGATTCAATTTTACCATAATTTGTTTCAATTTCAACTAGATTACTACTTCGCTCTATCTTTTTTGCATCGTATCCGAATAAAACATGAATATTTGCTGCAATTACTTTTCTGAAAAACGAAGAATTCATTTTTGCTGTATCAATTTGCCCTTCTAATCTGTTGAAAATACTAGTTTCAATTTGATTAAATTCAAATTTAGATGATACAGATGAATCTATGAAATAAACATCTTTCTCTCCTGTGATTAATTCTATTTGTTGATTCAAATAGTCTAATTTTGAAACTGTTTTTTGATACAATGTACTTTTGGTGTCGGATATTAAATCCCAAGAACCATGAATTTCAAGTCCTAATTCTTTATCACCAATCAATGATCTTAAATTTTGCAGTCCATGCCATCTTAATTTGACAGTTTCCCAAACTTCATGTTCTGGAATAGTTTCTAGGTCGTCAATTAATTCTGTAGCACTACCGAAACAAGCAAATCCCGCATTTTTAGAACTTGCTCCAGTAGGAAGGTTACCACGCTCTAAAATAATAATCTTGGCACTTGAATGGAGCTTACGTAACTCTAAAGCGGTTGAATAACCAACAATTCCTGCACCGATTATAAGGTAGTCTACCTCCGTGAAAAATGCTTTCTTTTCCCAATAACTTAATTTTTCAATATCTAGCATGGTCTTTGTGTATGTTTTTCTGAACTATTTTAACCATATTTGTATAAAATAATTCAATCAAATTTAAACCTTTTCTGTAACTCGTTGTACAGGATTACGTTTAAACATAATTGTATGAGGTATATTGTCTTCTTATTTGTACTATTTTTCTCCGTTTCCTCTTGGTCTCAGATGATTCCTTTTGTGGAGAAAGGAGTGGTGGAAAACTCTGATCTTGGTAAAAGAGAAGCTGGAGTAAAAGTCTCATTTGTGCAGAATGGTTCAACTTTATTTAGTTCAACTTCTGCTTCTAATGGGAAATATACCATAAAAGGAACATTCGATTATTCTAAACCTTACACAATTGTTTTCTCTAAAAGTGGATTAGTTTCTAAAAAGGTGTTCTTCGATTTTTCTAAAATGAATGAGGAAGATATTCCTGCGGGTGATTTTAGACCGGTAGAAAGTTTAGATATGACTCTGTTTAAAGAAAGAGAAAATGTTGATTTTTCATTCTTAAATTCAGAGCCTGTTGCTAAATTCGATTGGAATACTAGACAGATGGCTCCTCGATTAGATGCTGTTGGTATGACGAATATGAAAAACCGTATTCTTAAATTATTAGCAGAAGCAGATAAGAATAAAGCAATGGCTGAAATTAATTATCAGAAAGCAATTACAGCAGCCGATAAATTCTACGGTGAGAAAAATTATGAGAATGCATTAGCAAAATACGAGGAAGCATTAGGATACAAACCAACGGAACAATACCCCGCAGATAAAATTGTTGAGTTAGATGCATTACTGCAAGCTCAACAAGCAGCTGAACTTGCAGACAAGCAAGAGAATGAAGAATACTATAATTTAATTGAGGCTGCAGACAATTTACGAGATCAAGATAATTTGGAAGGGGCGCTGTCTAAATACCAAGAAGCACTTACCAAAAAAACGGAGCAATATCCAAAGGATCAAATTGCATCGATTAATAAGACAATTGCTGATAGAAAGAAAGAAGTAGAAAATCAATCGAAATATGATGCCGCAATAAAAGCTGCAGATGGATTCTTAAAACAAAATAGTTTAAGAGCTGCTAAGGATAAATATAAGTTAGCAAGTGAATTAAAACCATCAGAACAATATCCCAAAGACAAATTACAAGAGATTGCTAACAAATTAGGTGCGCAAGAAGAACAAGAAGCACTGAAGAAAAAATATACGGATGCAGTTGCTGCTGGTGATGCGCTTTTTTCTAGCGAAGACTTTGAAGGAGCAAAAGCTAAATATGAAGAAGCTTTGACCTTTGAAAGTGCTGCAACTTATCCGAAAGAAAGAATCAAGCTATGTGACAAGGCTATTGAAGATGCGTCTGCAGCAAAATTAAAAGCAGAACAAATTGCACAATTGATACAAGAAGGTAATAATGAAATTACAAGTAAAGAATGGGAAATAGCTAAAACAAAATTTACTGAGGTATTAGGTCTTGAGAGTACAAATGAGGTTGCCATTTCAAAATTAGCATTAATAGAAACGGAAATTGAGAAAGCAAATAACCTTGCGCTGCAAGAAGAAAAGTACAATGAGCTAATGAAAGATGGAACCAGTAATTTTTCTTCGAATAAGTTCGAAGATGCATTGGCTAAGTTTATGGAAGCAAAATCAATTAACGCAACACCAGAAGTTCAAGCGAAAATTGAAGAAACGAATATTAAAATAAAGGAACTTAAAGAATTAGCGGATCTCGAAGCGGCAGATAAATTGAAAAAAGAATCTTACGACGCAGCAATTGTTGAAGCTGATAACGCTTTTAATAGTTCAAATTGGGATGAAGCAAAGCAAAAATATAATGCGGCTTTGGCAATTGATAATAGCCAAAGTTATCCTACAGATCAATTAGCGAAAATTATA
>DQTF01000161.1 GCA_015662935.1 Crocinitomicaceae bacterium
AGCTCGTATGGCTAGAACAATTAGAGAAAGAATGAACGTTAGAGATAACGAAGTTTTTACTCCTATTGATTTGATTAATGCTAAAACATTATCTGCTGTAATTAATTCATTTTTTGGAACAAATCAATTGTCTCAATTTATGGATCAAACAAATCCTTTGGCAGAAGTTACACATAAGCGTAGATTATCAGCTCTTGGGCCAGGTGGTTTATCAAGAGAGAGAGCAGGGTTTGAGGTAAGAGATGTTCACTACACTCACTACGGAAGACTTTGTACAATTGAAACACCAGAGGGACCAAATATTGGACTTATTTCTTCTTTGGCTGTTTACGCTAAGGTAAATAAATTAGGGTTTATCGAGACTCCATATAGAGAGGTTAAGGGCGGTGTTATCGTTTTAGATAAAGATCCTATTTATATGACGGCAGAAGAAGAGGATAATATGAATATCGCTCAGTCTATTGCTAAAACAGATGAAAAAGGAAATTTCTTGACAGAACGTGTTAAAACTCGTTTCGAAGGAGATTATCCTATGTCTTTACCAAAAGATATTAATTATATTGATGTTGGAGCAAATCAAATTGCTTCTATTGCTGCATCTTGTATTCCTTTCTTGGAACATGATGATGCGAATAGAGCCTTGATGGGATCTAACATGCAGCGTCAAGCAGTACCGTTGTTAAAACCAACATCTCCTATTGTAGGTACAGGAATTGAAGAGTTGATCGCAAGACACTCAAGAGTTCTTCACCATGCAGAAGGAACAGGTGTAGTTGTATATGTGGATGCAAATGAAATACATGTAAAGTATGATTTGACTCACGAACAAAAATTAGTTCGTTTTGAGGAAGATATCAAAATTTACAAGTTAATTAAGAATAGAAAAACAAATCAAGGAACATCTATTACTTTAAAACCTTTAGTTGTTAAAGGTCAAAAATTAGTAAAAGGAGATGTTTTAGTTGAAGGATATGGAACTCAAAAAGGTGAATTAGCTTTAGGACAAAATCTTAAAGTAGCATTTATGCCTTGGAAGGGATATAACTTTGAGGATGCAATTGTTATTTCTGAAAGAATTGTTAAGGAAGATGTATTTACATCTATTCATATCGATGAGTACTCTTTAGAAGTTAGAGATACTAAAAGAGGTATAGAAGAATTAACAGCAGATATTCCTAACGTAAGTGAGGAAGCAACTAAAGATTTAGATGAGAATGGAATTATTAGAATTGGAGCAGAGGTAAAACCTGGTGATATTCTAATTGGAAAAATTACTCCTAAAGGAGAAAGTGATCCATCTCCAGAGGAAAAACTTTTAAGAGCTATATTTGGAGACAAAGCTGGTGATGTGAAAGATGCTTCTTTGAAATGTTCTCCATCTACAAGAGGTATTGTAATTAATAAAAAATTATTTGCAAAATCTGTAAAAGATAGAAAATCTAAAGCTGCTGATAAACCTTTATTAGCTCAAATTGAAAAAGAAATGAGTGTTGAAGTCAATGGACTTAAAAGCATTTTGATCGAAAAAATTAGAGAAATAGTAGGGGACAAGAAATCGAAAGGTGTATTTAATAACTATAAAGAAGAAGTTCTTAAGAAGGGAGTTAAATTTACTGAAAAGAATTTAAAAGATTTAGATTTCTTACATATCAATCCAAAAGGTTGGTCTGGTGATGCAGATATTGATGCTTTGATAGAAATTGTTTTACATAACTTTAGTTTAAAAGCAACTGAAATTATTGGAAAACACAAGAGAAGACAGTTTAGAATTTCTGTAGGTGATGAATTACCAAACGGAATTATTAAATTGGCAAAAGTTTATTTAGCGAAGAAACGTAAACTTAAAGTGGGTGATAAAATGGCAGGTCGTCATGGTAATAAAGGTATTGTCGCACGTATTGTACGTGAAGAAGATATGCCTTACTTAGAAGACGGAACTCCTGTTGATATTGTATTGAATCCACTAGGTGTACCTTCTCGTATGAACTTAGGTCAAATTTATGAAACTGTTCTTGCTTGGGCTGGAGATAAGTTAGGAAAGAAATTTTCTACACCTATTTTTGATGGAGCTAGTATGCAACAAATTCATGATTATACTGATGAAGCTGGAATAGAAAGAGATGGTAAAACATATCTTTATGACGGTGGAACAGGAGATCGTTTTGATCAACCGGCTACAGTTGGAATCATTTATATGATTAAACTAAGTCATATGGTTGACGATAAGATGCATGCACGTTCTATTGGACCTTACTCATTAATTACACAACAACCATTAGGAGGTAAAGCTCAGTTTGGAGGTCAGCGTTTTGGAGAAATGGAGGTTTGGGCACTTGAGGCTTATGGAGCTTCAAATATCCTACAAGAGATACTAACTGTTAAATCTGATGATGTAATTGGTAGAGCAAAAGCTTATGAAGCTATTGTGAAAGGTCATAACTTACCTACACCAGGTATTCCTGAGTCATTCAACGTATTATTGAATGAATTGAGCGGATTAGCATTGAACATAACATTAAGTTAAATTGAATTTAGAACCAAAGATTTATTTAATCTTTGGTTCTTCTTTAATTTTATTTATTAATATTAAAATAGTTGTTTTACAACGAAATACTATAATATATGGCTTATAGAAAAGAATCGAAAGTATCAAGTAGATTTAGCAAAATAACCATCAGTCTTGCCTCGCCAGAAATGATTCTAGAAAAATCACATGGGGAAGTATTAAAGCCTGAGACAATTAATTATAGAACATACAAACCAGAGCGTGACGGATTATTCTGTGAAAGAATTTTTGGTCCTGTTAAAGATTACGAATGTCATTGTGGTAAATACAAGAGAATTCGTTACAAAGGAATCGTATGTGATAGATGTGGTGTAGAAGTTACAGAGAAAAAAGTAAGAAGAGAACGTATGGGACATATCTCATTAGTTGTTCCTGTTGCTCATATCTGGTACTTCCGTTCATTGCCAAACAAGATTGGTTACCTTTTAGGTTTACCAACTAAGAAATTAGATCAAATTATTTATTACGAAAGATATGTAGTAATAAGTGGAGGTGGAGTTTCTAACGCTGAAGGTGAACCTTTGGAGCGTTTAGATTTCTTAACCGAAGAAGAATATTTAGATATCTTAGATGCTTTACCAAAAGAAAATAGACACTTAGAAGATAATGATCCTAATAAGTTTATTGCAAAAATGGGAGCAGAAGCTTTAGAAGAGTTGCTGAAACGTTTAGAGTTAGAAAAACTTTCTTACGAATTACGTCACAAAGCAAATACTGAAACTTCTCAGCAACGTAAAAATGAAGCATTAAA
>DQTF01000263.1 GCA_015662935.1 Crocinitomicaceae bacterium
AAATATTCGAGTTCTAACGAAGAACGAGCAATGATTTCATTGATTATTTCTTTTACTTTTATTGGAGGAAAAACAGTGGATAATTCTTTTGCTACTCTTAACGAAGTTGAAAGAATAACCGCATCAGCTTTTTCCTTTTCAGAAAGGCGAGCATTTCTACTACTACTTGCTAACCCTGATTCTTCACGAACAATTTCACAACCAACAATTTCTATCGGTAATTGTAACTCTTTCGTCATAAACTGGATAATCGACAGTTGTTGGAAGTCTTTTAGTCCAAAGAATGAAAAGTTGGGTTGAACAATTTCAAATAATCGGTTCACAACATTCACAACTCCATTAAAATGTCCATTTCTAAACTTACCTTCCATGACAGTTGCAAGGTCGCCTAAATCCAGTTCAATTTCTTTATAATTTGGAGGGTACATTTCTTCAACACTTGGAGCAAAAACAATTACATCACCTTCATTAGACAGTAAATCAATATCAGCTTTCAGTGTTCTTGGATACTTTTCTAGATCCTTCGAATTGTTGAATTGCATAGGGTTGACAAAGATACTAACTACAACTATTTCTGCGTATTCATATGCTTTTCTAACCAAAGACATGTGCCCATGGTGCAATGCTCCCATCGTAGGAACAAAACCAACTTTCTTCCCTTTTCCTCTACTCAGAATTTCATTCCTCAAAGAATCAACTGATGTAAATACCTTAGAATCTATCATTTTTACTATTTTCAAAGCAACAAAACTATGTGTTTTTGTTGAAGTTTCACTTTTTTTTGTATATTTTTGTATTCGTTTTATTAATAAACAATTCATGGAGAAAAAGAAAATACTATTTATCTCACAGGAGGTGTCCCCATTTTTACCAAAATCGGAGGTTTGCTTAACTGCGAGAAACTTAGCACAAGGTGTTCAGGAGGGAGGAAAAGAAATTCGTGTATTTATGCCACGTTTCGGAGTTATTAATGAAAGAAGACATCAATTACATGAAGTGATTCGTTTGTCTGGAATGAATCAAATTATTGATGATACAGATCACCCGTTAATCATTAAGGTTGCTTCTATTTCTGCAGCAAGAATGCAGGTTTATTTTATTGACAATGAAGAGTACTTTAAAAGAAAGAGTACGGTTGTTGACGACAAAGAAAAAGAGCACAAAGACAATGATGAAAGAGCAATGTTCTTTTGTCGAGGTGTTTTAGAAACGGTAAAGAAATTAGGGTGGCAACCAGATGTTATTCACTGTAGTGGATGGATGACTGCTTTAATGCCAATGTATTTAAAGAATATCTATAAAGACGAACCTCATTTTGCCAACACAAAAGTTGTTTACAACATCTTTAATGATGGGTTTAACAATAATTGGGACAAGCGTTTTGTTGAAAAACTTAAATTTGATGGATTCAATGATGATGTTTTAGCTTCTTTTTCAGAGCCTAACTTTGAAAACTTAACTAAGGCAGCTGTAAAATATGCTGACGGATTAATCGTTGGTAGTGAAGAATTGAAACCAGAATTGAAAACATTTTTTGATGATGCAACCTGTGAAAAGTTAGATTACGTAGCAGAAGAGCATCAAGTAAAAGAGATTTCAGAATTTTTAGATAAAGTAATTGATACAGAAGTTCTCATATAATATGATTAATAATCAAACTGCATTGTGGCGGAAAGGTCTTGTACTTTCCGCTACTTTTTTATTCAGTGTTTTCTTAATTGTCTCGTGCAAGAAAAAAGAAAACCTACTTGGCCAAAATACCATTGACCAAAATGAACTACTCGGTTCTTCCGGTATAGATACGTTTTCATTGCAGACTTTTTCTTACTTTGATGATTCTGTTATATCCGATAATGCGCCATTTACACTATTAGGCTCGTACAACGATCCGGTTTTTGGAACATATAACGCCGAATTTTATACGCAGGTCTTACTTTCCGGAAGTAGTCCTGATTTTGGAAACTTAGACAGTGTTATCATTGACTCTATGGTTTTAGGAATAGAATACATCGGCTCTTATGGTACTCCTGGTTTTCAAAATGTAGAAGTATATGAAATAGGAGAAGAATTATTCATTGATTCAACTTATTACTCTTTCCAATCAAAAATAGATGCGAACCTTAGTAACCTAGTCTTAGGTTCTAATAACTTTGAATTTAATACCCAAAACATAACTGTTGTGGGTAATGATACGATAGATTCTCAATTAAGAATTCCTTTGGATACAATTCTTGCTAGAACATTAATGACAGAAGCGAATGCAGCAACTGGTACATTTGTAGATGACGCTGCTTTTACTACTTACTTTAAAGGCTTACATGTTAAAACCAACAATGGTGTTCAAGCGTTGGGGACGGGTGGTGTCGCTTATTTTAACCTCACAGATCCATTAAGTAAATTAACGATTTATTATCGTCAATTTGGAGAATCAAAAACTTTTGATTTCTTGATTAGCAGTAACGCCGCAGATTTCAATCATGTAGATATTGACAACTCATTAACAAATGTCGAGACAGTTATGAATGATACTGTTTCTGGACAGGTTGAATTTTACACGCAATCATTTGGAAGTCGTGCAGTTGTTAAATTTGCGGGGATTAATAACATTCCTGCAACCGCTGTTATTCACAAAGCAACTCTTGAACTTCCTGTCAGCTATCAAACTGCCGGAAAACTTTCTCCAGGGTTGAATATTTCTGTTGCAACAACATTGGAAGAAGGTGCGACAGATTTATTTGGCGTAAATGCAATTGGGAATTACAGTGACTTTTCTAAAAGTTTTACCGTTGATTTACGTGCTTATGTTCAAGCAATTGTAAGTGGGAACTTAACAAACACAGGGCTCGTATTCTCTCCAGTCTTACACAGCACTTCTGCTGAAAGAATTATTTTCAATGGACCTAATTCAACCAATAAAAAGAAACCTAAATTGAGTATTTTATATACTGAATTCTAAAACCAAAAGATATGTGTGGAATTGTCGCTTATATCGGGGAACGTGAAGCTTACCCAATTATAATCAAAGGATTAAAAAGATTAGAGTACCGAGGTTATGATAGTGCAGGTGTTGCATTATTGAACAACGGCGCATTGAACCTCTATAAAAAACAAGGGAAAGTTGCTAACCTAGAAGCTTTTACCGAAGATAAAGATCGTGGAGGGTCTGCTGGAATTGGGCATACACGTTGGGCAACTCACGGAGAACCAAACGATATAAACTCCCATCCTCACGCTTCTTCAGATGGAGAAATTGCAATGATTCACAATGGAATTATTGAAAATTACGATTCACTAAAACGAGAATTACAGCGTAAAGGATATTCATTTAAAAGTGAAACAGATACGGAGGTTTTGACCATTCTAGTCGAAGACATTTATAAAAACTCCGACATTTCTCTTGCAGAAGCTTTGCGTTTAGCATTGCAACAAGTTGTAGGTGCATACGCAATAGTCCTGATTTCAAGAAAGAATCCAAGACAATTAATTGCCGCAAGAAAAAGCAGTCCTTTAGTTGTTGGTATCGGAAAAGACAATGATTTCTTTTGTGCTTCTGACGCGACACCTATCGTAGAATACACGAAAAAGGTGGTCTATATGGAGGATGAGGAAATAGCCGTTCTTGATTTAGACAAAGGATTGAAACTCTATAGCATCGATGATGTTGCAAAAACACCTTACATCCAAGAATTGGAATTGCATCTTGAAGCATTAGAAAAAGAAGGTTACGACCACTTCATGCTAAAAGAAATTCATGAACAACCACGTTCTATTACAGATTGTTTTAGAGGAAGGTTGAATGCTGATGAAGCTTGGGTAAAACTAGGCGGAATAAAAGATTACGAAGAAAAAATCGCCAATGCTAATCGCATCATTATGATTGCATGTGGTACATCATGGCACGCTTGTTTAGTTGGAGAATATTTATTTGAAGACTTGGCAAGAATCAATGTTGAAGTTGAATATGCAAGTGAATTTAGATACAGGAATCCAATAATCAATGAAGATGACATAGTAATTGCTATTTCTCAATCTGGAGAAACAGCAGATACATTAGCAGCGCTAGAATTAGCAAAATCAAAGGGAGCAACTATCCTTGGGATTTGCAACGTTGTTGGATCTTCCATTTCAAGAATCACAGATGCAGGATCTTATACACACGCAGGACCAGAAATTGGTGTTGCCTCAACAAAAGCATTTACTGCGCAAGTCACAGTGTTGACATTAATGGCACTTTCTCTTGCGAAAAGAAAAGGAACAATTAGTGATTCAACATTTAGAACACTTCTTTCAGAATTAGAAGCGATTCCAAGTAAAGTGCAAGAAATCTTGGATACAAACGACAAGATTAAATTCATCTCTGAGCAATATCAACATGCCTCAAATGCACTGTATTTAGGAAGAGGTAGTTCTTTTCCTGTTGCCTTAGAAGGTGCTTTGAAATTGAAAGAAATATCTTACATCCACGCTGAAGGTTATCCTGCTGCGGAAATGAAACACGGTCCAATTGCTTTAATTGATGAAGAAATGCCTGTTTTTGTGATTGCGACCCAAGGAACGTCTTATGAAAAGGTCGTGAGTAACATTCAAGAAGTTAAAGCAAGAAAAGGGAAAATAATTGCAGTTGTAACAGAGGGTGATGAAACTGTTAAAGGAATTGCAGATCATGTAATTGAAATTCCAGAAACAGATGAGCAGTTAGTTCCTTTGTTATCAACTATTCCTTTCCAATTATTGTCTTATCACATTGCTGTAATGAGAGGCTGTAATGTTGACCAGCCTAGAAACTTAGCAAAATCGGTAACTGTTGAGTAATGGAAGTTTCCATTCCCAACAAACACAAAGATTTTTTTCATAACGTCTATGATGTCGTTCGATTGATTCCAAAAGGGCGAGTAACTTCTTACGGAGCAATTGCAAAATATTTAGGTTCTCCAAGATCTAGCAGAATGGTTGGGTGGGCAATGAATGCAGCTCATAATTTTTCAGATGTGCCTGCGCATAGGGTTGTTAATAGAAACGGTATGCTTACAGGTAAAATGCACTTTTCTTCCTCTACAGAAATGGAAAAACTCCTTTCAAAAGAAGGGGTTTCAGTGAGTAATGATAAGATCGAAAAATTAAATTCTGTTTACTGGGATCCAACCCATGAGTTGGAGCTTTAGTTTTGAAAAACTTCTTTCAAAAAAAGTGCTTCATTTCCCGAAACTTTTGCCAAAAGACTAATTTCATTATTAATTTCTATAACTTCAGATACAAGTTGCGAATTTGAAATGTAGTAACTTGTACCTTTGACTAATTCTAATCTGTCTTTTAGTACTTTTCCTTGCTCTAATCGTTCTTCATATTCTGAAGTACAAGAAGTCGTCATTCCGCCAAGAAGAATAAGTAGTAGTAATAATTTCTTCATGTTACAAAGTAACGAAAGCTATTTCGACTCTACAAAAAGTATGGTAATTCAAAACCGTTAAATTATCATTGAAAAACCAATTCTATCAGTT
Source organism: Crocinitomicaceae bacterium (assembly GCA_015662935.1). GTDB lineage: Bacteria > Bacteroidota > Bacteroidia > Flavobacteriales_D > Crocinitomicaceae > UBA4466. Next base: position 5,499 of record DQTF01000263.1, read on the forward strand.
TTTATGTAGGTTTTAGGTAATTTTTCTATTTTCTCATTCTCTTTTTTAAAGAAGAACTATCTTTAGCCTATGATTTTTGTAACCGGAGGAACAGGACTTTTAGGAAGTCATTTATTGATTGAATTATCACAGTCCAATGACATAATTAAAGCAAGTTATCGTTCTCAAAAGAAAATTGATCAACTTAAAAAATTGTTTCAGTATTATTTAAAAAAGGATTGGGAGGCCCATTTCAATAAAATTGAATGGCACCAAGGAGACATCCTCGATATTCCATTTTTGCAAGATGTAATGACAGATTGCACCCAGGTTTATCATTGCGCGGCACTTGTTTCTTTCTACAGAAAAGACTTTAATAATTGTATGAAAATCAATCGAGAAGGGACTGCAAACATTGTGAACGTTTGTCTTGATAAAAACATTGACAAATTGTGCTATGTAAGTTCAACCGCTGCAATTGGAGGAGAAAATCACAAAATCATTTCTGAGAAGTACAAATGGAAAAACACACCAACAACGAGTGGTTATAGTATCTCTAAATATTCTGCAGAAAAAGAAGTTTGGAGAGGAATTGAAGAAGGTTTGAATGCAGTGATGGTTAATCCGTGTGTTATTTTGGGAGCTGGAAATTGGAACGACAGTTCATTGACCATTTTTAAAACAATGAGAAAAGGAGTCAAATTCTATCCTCCAGGTTCAAATGCGCAGGTTGATGCAAGAGATGTTGCTGAAATAATGATGCAACTGATGAATTCTAACATTAGCAGTCAACGTTTCCTTTGCATTGGTAGCAATCAGTCGTTTAAAGAATTGATGACTGTTATCGCAACAGAAAACAATGTCAATGCACCTTCGATTGCAGTAAAAAAATGGATGGTAGAACCAGTCCGTATTTTTGCTGGAATTGCATCTTTCTTCACTCGAAAGAAGCCTTCAATCACCAGAGAAACAATTAATAGCTTGTTTGGCCATCTTTCTTACGATAATTCAAAAATATGTGCAGAATTAAATTTTGAATTTAGAAGCCTGGAAGAAACGGTAAAGAACGGAATTGAAGGAAGGATTTCTTAAAGTCAAAATTGAAAACTGAAAGATAAAAAGTACAACATAAAGTTAACTAGAAATACTCGAAATCATTGAATCGAATGATTGTTAAATAACCTGTGCTCACTTGCCTAGTAAAGATAGATGAGATTAATTTCGTCTTACTATTGTATATTATTTGAATATCTGTTATGAAAACTCCCTTCTTGTAAACATGCTTTTCAATTAAATTGTCTAACTCATCGTATTTGAAAGTAAACTCTTCTAGAAAACCATCCTCACGATTACTGGATTTCCGAATAGCAGAAAGCAATCCTTTCTCATTGTATTCATAAGAAAAAGTGTAGGTGTCTGAAGTCATTTTTTGGCGTTCTATGCGCTCTACCAAATAACCTAATTCATTGTAATTAAAAAACTCATCTAAATAAGGCAAATCATAACTATTGAATTTTGTTCTTTTCGTTTGACGATCAAAATCATAATACTCAAAGCGTTCTGTATTAAAATTTAAAGTCTGTATTATCACATCTTTGGTGTCATACACTTCGCGTTTGTGTGCTTCTTCAATAACTCTTCCTTTCTCATCTCGTTTATAATAAACAGAGGTAAACCCTTCTTGGTCGGTCTTTTTAAAAACCATTAACTGATCGTTATTGTATTCATAAACACTCCAAATGGTATCTTTGGTTCCGTCTAGAGGCATCGTTTCATAGCTTGAAACAAAATGACCTTCCTTATCAAATTGATAAACGTATTTGTATTTGGTCGTTTTCATCAACTCTCCTTTCTTTTTCAGAACGTAATATCCTGAAAGCTGTTTGATTCTATTCTTACGGATAAAATCTTCATTAAAAAATGGCGCGTCTGTAAAGGCATTGCCTTTTTGGTTATCCAAAACTTGCGCAGAAATGGAGAACGAAAAGAGAATAAATAAAATGTTGATTATTTTCACGATACAAAGAAAACAAAAATGATACCGAGAAAGTACAAAGACTTCAATTAGTAATTAACAATTGAGAGCTAATTATATCAAGAAGATCGTAACGTTTTTAAAACTTCCTCGATATTGGTTGTCGGCAGTAAACAACTTCCATCTGTGCAGACTTGTATCATTGCTTCTTTTTGCCAAGTTTTATCTAAGAAAATTGGAAGTTGTGATTCTTTCTTTGCTACAGCAAGAATAACCTTTGAAAAAGAATGCTTCATCAATTCTTTGGTTTTTTCTTGCGCATTTCCCCCCGTTATTACCACTTCGTAGCAACCGTAAACAAATTGATTTAGGAGAAGAGCCCAGTTCGAATAACCTGAGCCAAAATTCTCCATTCCATCGTAAACATTCGCTAACATTTGCTTTGAAATGGCTTTATATTTCTCTTCGTGGAAATACGAACTGAGATAGAATAAATTCTTTGCCATTACTGAATTACTCGCTGGAATCACGTTGTCATTGACTTCCATTTTTCGGGCGATTAATTGATTGCTGTCGTCTGTGTAGTAGAACATACTTGATTTTTCGTCGAAGAAGTGATTCAGCGTGTATTCTGTCAATTGCTTTGCAAGACGCAACCATTCTTCGTCAAAAGTTACGGTGTACAATGAAATAAATGCATCAATTGTATGTGCATAATCATCCAAAAAACCATTAATTGAACGCTCTTTATTTTTGCGAATCCTAAGAATAGAACCGTCACTTTGCATCTGACTTTCAACTATCCATTTTGCATTTTTAATCGCCAGAGAAAGAAACTGTTCCTCATTAAAAGTAGAATAAGCATCGCACAAACCTTTTAAGGTCATTGCATTCCAAGATGTAATACATTTGTTGTCTAAGCCCGGACGAACTCTTTTACTTCTTGCAAACAAGATCGTTTCATTTATTTGTTGGATTTTAGTTTCCAATTCTTCAATAGAAATTGATTGCTCTTTGCAAATTTCTTCGTCTGTTTTTATTCTCAAAAGAATAGAATTACCATCTTCCCAATAACCTCTTTGTTGCACTTGATAGAATTCTTTCACCCAAGAATAATCGTCTCCAAGAATCGATTGAAGTTCTTTTTCATTCCAAACGTAGAATTTACCTTCTACTCCTTCCGAATCAGCATCGAGCGCGGAAAAGAATGTCCGATGTCTCGACACTTTGACGTCTCGACCGTTTTGCTTTTCGACGGATTCCGAAATTTCACTCTCATTCTCACTCATTTCTCTTTCTAACCAATTAATTGTTTGATAAACAGTTCTTTTATACAAAGGTTTTGGAAATGTTCTATACGCTGTGGAATAAAGACTGAGCAATTGACCATTATCGTAGAGCATCTTCTCAAAATGAGGGACTTTCCAAAGCATATCTACAGCATATCTACAAAATCCACCACCAACTTGATCGTAAATTCCGCCCATCGCCATTTTATCTAAGGTCAACTCGACGTGATTCATCACTTTTTTATTCTTAGCATGTAAAGCGTAGTCAAGTAAAAACTCATAATTGCTCGGCAAAGGAAATTTCGGGGCTCTTGTTTCTCCTCCATGGTTGAAATCAAAACTTTTGGACCAGCGGAGAATTAATTCTTCTAATTTAGAGGGCTCAAACTCTTTGTAATCTTGCATTTCAATAATTTGCTCACTGGAAATAATTCCTTTGTGCAAGTTAGTTGCGTACTCTTCCAAATGCTCCATTTCATTCTGTTGCGCATGATGCAATGATTTCAAAATATGCATCCATTGCTCTTTAGGAAAATAAGTTCCTCCATAAATGGGTCTTCCGTCGGGCAAAGTGAAGCAATTCAATGGCCAACCTCCTTTTTGCGTCATTAATTGAACGGCAGTCATATACACTTGATCAACATCTGGTCGTTCTTCCCTGTCCACTTTGACATTGATAAAGAATTTATTCATCAAGGTTGCTACCTCTTCATCTTCGAAACATTCATGTTCCATAACATGGCACCAATGACAGGCAGAATAGCCAACAGAAATCAATACTAACTTATTTTCTACCTTTGCTTGCTCAAACACAGTATCGCTCCAAGCTACCCAATTGACGGGGTTATGTGCGTGTTGCAATAAGTATGGAGAAGATTCTTTAATGAGGTCGTTGGTGTATTCTTGCATGAGGTAAAGGTAAGGTTATTGAAATGAAAAATAAATAATGAAGAATTGAAAATGAGGATCTCGCTTTAAAAGTTCACTTTTTCTCTGTTTTAACAGGGTGGGAAATGAAAAATATTAAATGTAAAACCTTGAATGTAAAAGTAGGACTTTCGCATTAGAAAAGCAGTTCTCTAAAGAACGTAGTCCGTTTCTATGAGCGTCGCCTTTTCCAAACCTTATCGTTAATAAATTATCTCACTTTTCTCCCTTTCTTCCCGCAGACTGATTATTTTTACAGTTCTGAAAAACATTAAACCTCATACCGTCGTTTTATACATTTTAGGTGTTCTGCTTTTATTGATGCCTATTATGTTGCTCGTTCCTGAAAATGGATGGAATTTAGGTTTCACCAAAGTCAAGTTTTTGTCGCAAGAAGATTACCTGCATCCCAAAGAACAAGAAAACACTGATATTACGGAAATAATTGCTGACATTGACACAACGATGGTTGCAACGGATATAGATTCATTGATTCAGCATCAAAACGGATCGAACGGAGATGTTGGAGAACCAACAGGTGGTGAGTTTGATGAGGATGCTTCAACCGATTTACAATTCGCTGATTCGGGCAAAGAAAACTTGCACAATTTCTTTGTAAAACTAGCCAACGTCGCTTCTAAAAGAGGGAAAATTTCGATGCAGCATTACGGTGATTCTCAATTAGAAGGTGACAGAATGACCAGCTACATTCGTCAGAAAATTCAAACGCAATTTGGAGGTAACGGACCGGGATTGATTCCTGCTACTAATGTGTACAACACATTTACTTTTAAGCAAACATTCTCCGACAACTTTAAACGATATACAGCATTTGGAGGTGCTAAATTGGAGAACAGAATGTACGGAGCCATGGCATCTGCATCTCGTTTCACTCCGGAATACACTTTAGATAGTTTGTTGACATTGGATTCATTGACCGAACAAACGGGCTGGATAGAATTTGGTCCTTCGGCGGTTGCTTATTCTCGGGCAAAGGTTTACAACAATGTAAAAATGCACTACAATAGTTGTGTTGCTCCAACTTTACTTCGCGTTTATCAAGACGGTGCGGTTATTCACGAAGAACAGCTCATCGAAGACGGCGGGCAACATTCTGTAAAATTATCTTTTGCTTCCACACCGAGCAAACTGAAGTATGAGTTTACAGGAAAAATTAGTCCAAATATTTGTGCATTCTCCCTAGAAGGAGATTACGGTGTTCAAGTTTCTAACATTGCTATGAGGGGTTCTAGCGGAACGGTCTTCAATAGAATTAAAAACAACACCTTGCGAACTATGTTTTCAGAAACCAACACGCAATTGGTCATCATGCAATTTGGTGGAAATTCTGTTCCGTTTTTTAAAGACAGTTCAGGAGTTACAGGATATGCCAATTGGTTCAAAAGCCAAATGAGAACAGTTAAAAATTCAATGCCAGGAGCAATGATTGTTGTAATCGGGCCTAGTGATATGTCACATCTCAATGAAGGCATCTATGAAACGTATAAATTTTTGCCTTTCTGTGTGGCAGAAATGAAACGAGTAACACTGGAATCTGGAGGTGCTTTTTGGAGTTTATATGCAGCAATGGGAGGTCGGAATTCAATGCCTTCTTGGGTAGAAAAAGGATTGGCCGGAAAGGATTACATCCACTTTAGCAATGGAGGCGCAAAATTTGCTTCGCAGATGTTTTACGATGCATTTATTGCAGAATATGCCAAATGGAAAAGTCAGAATAATTGAAAATTAAATCAATCATATCTTTTATTGCAGTGATGGTTATTGCTAGTTCTCTTCGGTCTCAAGATTCGTTGAGCAACTATCATTTTCATGATTTCCGGGATATGGATACTTCTTTACGTTCAACCTATCCTTTTGTAAACTATTCAAAAAACAACTTTGAATTCTTCACTAAAGAAAGTCCAAATTTCAAGACCTTCTATAATAAGTTGGATAGACTTATTACAAAAAAAGAGGGTAAATTGAACATGTACCACATCGGAGGTTCTCACCTTCAGGCCGATATTTACACCAATGATATTCGAATGGATTTGCAATCTCGTTGGGAGGGTCTCACAGGAGAAAGAGGTTGGGTTTTTCCATTTGATTTAGCAAAAACGAACAATCCTGGTAACTATGAGTTTTCTTCGCCAAATGCGTGGAGAGGATTACGAAGCGTTGTCCACAAACCTAAAAAGATTGGTTTCGATTACGGAATTTTAGGTTGTGC
>DQTF01000084.1 GCA_015662935.1 Crocinitomicaceae bacterium
CAAGCGGTTGCTTACGCAAAGAAATCTAGATTTAATTTTGCTAATTCTAAGATTCAAGAAGGAAGGATAACATATACGTTTATTGCGCAGTAGTTTTCGAGGAGTAGAACTCTCGGCTTTCATCTCGGCTACGCTCGATGTCAATAATCCATAATCCTCACTAGCATCTACCTCTCACTCCACACTCCCCAAGAGTCCACTTAAGAATACATTCCCCCGTTCAAATTAATCGTCTGTCCAGTCAAATATTCAGAATTCTCACTTGTCAAATAAGAAATACAATTCGTTAATTCTTTCATTTCGCCAAATGCTTTCTTTGGGATACTTTCTTTTATAGCAACTTGTAATTCTTCTGGAACTTGATTAATCATTCCAGCGTTGAAGTAGCCCAAAGCAATGTTGTTGATCGTAATGTTTTTATTAGAAACTTCTTTCGCTATTGTTTTAACCATGCCGATTAGTCCAGCCTTTGAAGCGGCATAAGCTGCAGTTCCGATTACTCCACTTTGAGCAACAACTGAGGAGATGTTAATGATTCTACCATAATTATATTCTCGCATTATTGGTAAAACATGCTTGATGCATAAAAATGGTCCTGTTAGGTTTATTCCTATCGTTTTATCCCAGTCACTTATTTCAGTTTTCCATGTAACTGATGAGGTTGATATTCCTGCAGCATTGATAAGTATGTCAACTCCGCCTAGCTTAGAATGAACCTTAGTAATCATATTTTTAATAGCCTCTTCAGAAAGAATGTCCGCTTGAAAAAAATGGATTTGCTTATTTACCTTAAAGTTTTCTTTTAAAGAACTAACGTTGTCGTTATAATGTAAAGCAAGATTAAAACCTTGTTCGTTGTAAAATTTTGCAATGTGGATTCCTAATCCTCCTGATGCACCAATTATTAATACGTTCTTTTTCTCCATGTTGTGTAATTCTGCGCTAAATTAATCTTTTTTGAATTAACTCTTGCCCTTGGGGTGATACATCGTTACGCCATTTGTTAGAAATTCATCTTTCATAACCTCGAGCATTTTCTTCGCATCAAAAACCAATGTTTTGGCATTTCCTATGGAAGAACCTGTATAAACTCCTCGTTTTTTAAAGAGTGGTAAAAGTTCATCGCACTTGCGTTTTTTCGACCATTCTGGATTGTGTACTTTTGTTTTTGTGAGATGTCTTTCACCTTTATTATCAATAATCTGAACTTCAAAAATATCAGAATGATACACTGGGTATTCAAATTCTACTGCATCTTCCAGTGTGTGCAAATTTGTTCCAGCATTATCCAATGTAACACCGATGTATAAAATTTTCCCGTCAAATTCTGTTATTCGTGCAAAAGGAGAATTGGAAGTATACGGAGTGATTTCTCCAAAATGTCCTTCTGTTAAATAATCGGCATTCTTTCCAAATGCACATACGGGTTCTGTTGCGTTTAAACTTCTTTTAGTCTCATGAAGTGCTCTAAAGTATTCGCTGATTGCTCCTAGTCTTGATGGAGAATTTAGAACATCAAACACAGGATGTTCTCGGATAAAGTCTAGTTGCATTTTTGCATTAGGAGAGCTTGGCATGAGTACATTTCCACCCTTTCCAACGAATTCAATTATTGCTTCAACAAATGTTTGGGGTCCATTTTCTAAATAGCCAATTTTACTCATACTTGCATGAATTAAAACGGTATCTCCTGGAGATATTCCGCTTTTTTGGAAGTCGCTAATGAGATTTTCTTTAGTAATAACCTCGCCTTTTTCCTTTTTAGTTTTTAATTGCTGATTGACCAGTTTTTTTTTGCGCGTACGATTAATTTCTAAAAGAAAGTTAGGGGTGATTGAACGTAAGAAATCTTTGATTCTCATTTGGCAATTTTATCGAGTAAAAATAAGTAATATGTTAAAGTTGTAGCGATAGAAACATAAAAATAAGCGCTTTATTGTAGCTTTCAAGAAAGTAACATTATTTTTACAGTAAAAATTAGAAGCAATGAACACAATCAATTGGTCAACAGTCAAAGAATACGAGGACATCACTTTTAAGCAAGTTGATGGAGTAGCAAGAATTGCATTTAATCGTCCAGAAGTTAGAAATGCTTTTCGTCCAAAAACCGTTGACGAATTATTGGATGCGTTGATTATTGCGCATGAAAGCCAAGAAATTGGAGTCGTTTTGATTACTGGAGAAGGACCTTCGGAGAAAGATGGAGTTTGGGCATTTTGTTCCGGAGGAGACCAACGCGTTCGTGCAAAAAGAGGTTATCAAGGATTAGATGGAGTGAATAAGTTTAACATCCTCGATGTTCAACGTCAAATTCGTTTCATGAATAAAGTGGTCATTGCTGTTGTTCCCGGTTGGGCGGTTGGCGGAGGGCATTCATTGCATGTGGTGTGTGATTTGACATTGGCATCAAAAGAACATGCTATTTTTAAGCAAACAGATGCAGATGTAGCCAGTTTTGATGGTGGATTTGGTTCTGCATATCTTGCAAGACAAATTGGACAAAAACGAGCAAGAGAAATTTTCTTCCTTGGTTTTAACTATTCTGCACAAGAAGCATTTGATATGGGAATGATTAATAAGGTTGTTCCTCATGATGAATTGGAGCAGACTGCCTACGATTGGTCGCAAGAAATTATGACCAAAAGTCCAACCGCGATTAAGATGCTTAAATTTGGTTTCAACCTCATTGATGACGGATTAGTAGGTCAGCAAGTGTATGCTGGTGAAGCGACAAGATTGGCTTATGGAACTGATGAAGCAGAGGAGGGGAGGAATGCATTTTTGGAGAAGAGAAAACGTGATTTTTCGAAGTATCCGAAGTTTCCATAAATTTTCTAATTGTAGAGACATGATGCATCACGCCTCTACAATTAGAAAATTTATTTCACAAAATTATCAGCAACAATCAAATCCTTTGTTCCATGTCCCCAAGAATAGAAACCTTCTTTAGATTTAACGCCTAATTTTCCTGCCATTACCATGTTCACCAACAATGGACACGGTGCATATTTATCATTTCCTAAACCTTCGTAAAGAACATTCATAATTGCCAAACAAACATCTAAACCAATAAAATCAGCTAGTTGTAACGGTCCCATTGGATGGGCCATTCCCAGTTTCATGACCGTGTCAATTTCTTCGACACCGGCAACACCTTCGTTCAATGTGATGATTGCCTCGTTAATCATTGGCATCAAAATTCTGTTGGCTACAAATCCTGGGTAATCATTTACTTCAACGGGAACTTTGTTCAGTTTTCGAGAAGTTTCCATGATTAAATCAGTCACCTCATCAGAAGTTGAGTAACCACGAATGATTTCAATCAACTTCATAATTGGAACAGGATTCATAAAGTGCATCCCAATTACCTTGTCTGGACGAGAAGTCACAGCAGCAATTTTCGTGATAGAAATGGAAGATGTATTTGTTGCCAAAATGACATTGCTATCAGTAACTTCATCTAGATTTTTGAAAATCTTCAATTTCAAATCAATGTTTTCCGTAGCTGCTTCCACAACTAAGTCAACACCTTGAACACCCGCTTTAGTATCTGTAAATGTGGTGATATTTGCCAACGTAGCATTTTTATCAGCTTCAGAAATCTTTTCCTTAGTAACTTGTCGGTCCAAATTCTTTGTGATTGTTGCAATTCCTTTATCCAAAGATGCTTGTGCAATGTCAATCAATGATACTTTATATCCAAACTGAGCGAATGTGTGTGCGATACCATTCCCCATTGTTCCTGCTCCAATAACTGCTACGTTTTTCATTTTTCTTGTTTTAATTTTAGAATGGTAAAGTTAGCAATCTTATGAAAATTAATCGATTCATTTCTGTATTTTTGAGGCAATGGATGTTACAGAAGTAAAAATTGTTTTTTACGATGGAGAATGCGGTTTTTGTAACCGTTCTGTTGCTTTTGTACTGAAAAATGACAAGTCAGAATCCATTTTATTCGCTTCTATTCAGTCAGAATTCAGTCAGAATTTATTTAATGAAAAAAAATGGCAAGAACCTGATTTAAGCACCTTCTATTTTTTGGAGAATGAGCAACTATTTGCAAAGTCTACCGCAGCCATAAAATTGAGTAAACATTTTTCTTTTCCGCAATCGTGGTTGAAAGGAATGGTTGTAGTTCCTCGATTTATTCGTGATTTCGTTTATGATAACGTTGCAAAAAGAAGACATCGTATATCAAAAGGATATTGTTTTGTTCCTAGTGATGAGCAAAGAGTTAGGTTTATATAAATCACGGATATCGAACATAGTAGAGAAAGAAGTGTTCAATTCAGTCTAGCTCCAAACACTTCTTTCAATTCTTCCATACTCAACGCCTTTCCACCATTCTCTTTCATTCTTTTCAAAACTCCATTAATCGAATCAGGTGCAAGTCCCAATCTCATACCGATTGTTTTCAAAGTGATTAATTCTGCATCAGTCACTTCAAAATCTACGTGCATTAATAAAACCAAGCGTTGAAATTGTAAAACTCTCTCCGAATCATCATAAGGAACCACAAAATCAATGTGTTCGTGAACTATTTTTTCAAAATCAGTATCAGAAATACCTAGACTGAGAGCAATCGAAGAAAGAAATTGGATTTCTTCTGTTCTGATTTCCTTGTCTGCTTTAGCTAATTTTACCAACTCTGCCATCATACTTAATTTCCCTGCTTGTAAACCTTCTTTTTGTGAAAAATCGAGGTTGAAAAACTGCAAAGTCAACTTGCAAACAACCTCTAATTCTTCGGGCAAGGTTTCTTTCTCCCAGGGTTGCGACGATCCAAAAGTGTGCTGAGCTCCCGCAATTGAAATAAGTTGTGTTCCTAACCATTCTGAAATCTGCTTTCCTTCTTTTATCTGAACTGAAGCATCTTCGTCTCCATGAATCACTAAAGTTGGTTTGCTAGAACTCTTGCAATAGTTCTCGATAGATAATCGTTCTTTGTTGGTGATAAAATCTTCATATTGAGAATAACTATGTGGCATTTTTTGCTTAGTTCTGCCATTCTCTCGTATGTAATAACCGTTGTTTTTCCATGCTTCTAACTGCTCTTCTTTTGGGAACCGAGTAGCGATAGATGAAATTCCAGCCCAACTTACAATTCTGTTGACGGCATCATTCTGAGATTGCAACAAAGCAATTCCACCACCTCTAGAATGACCGATGATGAAAATTTCAGGCGTCGCATCAAAATCTTTTTTAATAAGCTCTAAAATTGCATCAAAATCGGCAATTTCTTTGCTGTAGCTGTTCTCACTGAAGGCATCTAAATTCGAGAAATCAATCGGATTATCAACAGTTCCTCCATTATGACTCACATTGTACTTTAGAAAAGCGTAATTGTTGTTACCGAAGAAATCGGACACTAAATTCCAGCATCCCCAATCTTTGTATCCCATGTACCCGTGGATGAAAATGATGAGCTTGTTATTCCATTTTTCAGGGATTGATAAATCATAAAGACTTTTTTTATTATTTGCTCCTATATAAGTTTCATTCTTCAGACTTCTGTTCATATGCTCGTTTTAGAGAGGCAAGATATTAATTATTAATTATTAATTATTAATTGAGAATTACTAAGTATCTTCGTCACTCAAATCAACCATCTTGAAAAACGGACTTTTTATCTTTCTGGCTATTCTTTTATACTCTTGTTCTTCTGAGAATGGTAATAGTGTTGTGGGAGATAAACTAACTGTTTTTTATGACGCTCCAGTTGAAGAAGAGTTGGCAGAGCAGATTGCTGTCTTTTGGAAAGAGAATGATTTGTTAACAGGGAAAAAGCAAGATTTGAAAATAGTTCCAGATGGTGATTCTTTTGTTCTCCAAATTATTGCGTCCTATCCAATAGATGATTTTGACATGCCTTTTGAAGAAAGAAAACTATTGCTTGAGTTAGAAGCTGATTTACACGAAAAAATAACAGATTATCCAATAGAAATAGTAATTTGCAATAATCAATTTAAACCCATTTATAACATCGATTAATGAAGATATCAGCATCCATTTACAGTGATAAAAAACGTCCTCTTTCGGAGGTTATTGAAGATTTAGTAAACCACCAAGTGGATTTACTGCACGTTGATTGCAACGATGATCTATCTGTTTTTGAAGATATTAAGTCGATTAGAAAGATGTGTGATTTGCCCATTGATTTACACATAATAACCGAGCAACCGAGCAAATATTATCAATTGCTAGAGGAAAATCCGGTTGAATACGTAACTTTCCAATACGAAGATTTAAAAGAAGAATTAGTAATTCCAAAAACGATTACAGGAAAAAAAGGAATCGCAGTAATTACTCCAACTTCGGTTGATATTTTTGAAGAATATAATACTTTCGATTTTATCCTCATCATGGCAACTATTCCGGGGCAGTCTGGCGGTAAATTTGACACCATTAACTTCTCCAAAATTAGAGAGTTCAGAAATAAGTACCCTGGAAAATCAATTCATGTGGATGGTGGAGTTAACGCAGAAGTTTCTTTTATTCTTCGAAATATGGGGGTGACAAGTTCTGTTTCAGGTTCTTATTTATTCAATGCGCCAAGTATTGGTGATGCATTGATGAGCTTGACGAAACGTGATGTTGAATCGCATTATTCTGTGAGTGATTTCATGATTCCAATAAAGGAAGCACCGCATGTGAGAATGAATGATTTAACTTTTGCAAACGTTCTAAAATCAATAGAATCAGGTAAGTTAGGCTTTACTGTGATTGTCGATGAGAATGGAAATCGAAAGGATTGATTTCTAATGCAGATGTTAGGCGAGCGCTATTAATCCATTTAGACGACTTGAATAGTGTTCAACCAGAAGAATTATTGAACGCAAATCCAACAACAATTGAAGATACAACAACCGTTAACGAAATGTTGCGCTTGATTAAAAATAGTAAGTTCCCAATTACCTATTTACCGGTTGTGAGCAAAGACGGTATTGCAAAAGGAATTGTTACTTTTGTAAACCTGATAAAAGGAGAATTATGATACTACATTTAAAGAATAATATAGCTCAGAATAGAGCCCAAGAAATAGCTGATTCAATCAACGCGTTTTTAATTCATCAAGATGGAAAACAAGTGTTAATCACTGGTTCTGGAATGAAAGAAGTGCCTTCAACAATCG